>JALRHN010000100.1 GCA_023259575.1 Candidatus Kapaibacterium sp.
ATTGCTGAGTTTAGAGATATGAAAGGCAGTATTGTAAAAAGTATGACATTAGAAAGTAATACTCATTCTTTTTCAATTTCAGAGTTTGTAACAGGTACATATGTATTAGTAATAAAAAATGAAGATACTATTCTCGCTTCTTTTAAGATTATCAAAAATGAAGGACAATAAACAATGAAAAAAGTTAAATACTCATTGATTGCACTATTATGTTGCATATCTATGTATTTCATGCACGCTCAAAAACCTAATAATTTGAGTTATCAAGCTGTATTGCGGAATGTAAACAATACATTGATGATTAATGTTAAAGTTGGAATGCGAATTAGTATCATTAAGGGCTCTGAATTTGGTCCTTCTGTATATGTAGAAACACAAAATGTTAAAACCAATATGAATGGATTAATTTCATTGCAAATTGGTTCAGGTGAATTTATTTATGGCAATTATCGAACAATAGATTGGAGCGAAGGTCCATATTTTCTAAAAACAGAAATAGACCCATTTGGTGGAACTGATTATACTATTATTTCTGTACAACAAATATTATCTGTCCCTTTTTCCATGTATGCCGACCATGCAAAATTTGCCGATACAATAATCGGTGATATTGATGAAAATGACCCTGTATTCTCTAAAAGTGTTGCTCATAGTATTACCAGAGCTAATATTTCAGCATGGAACAATAAAGTTGATTCTACTGTAGAATCTGACCCTATTTTTATGAATTGGAATAAAAGCTATAATGATTTAAGTGCTAAGCCATCAATTGGTGATAGTATTAGAGCTATCGCAAATGGTTCAGAAACTAAGTTATCTGCTGGCCAACATATAACAATAACTGGTACAGGTACAGTTGCTTCTCCTTATTCTATACAAGCCAATAATGTATTTTCACATTATATTGGTGAATATTTTGGAGGAGGAATTGTATTCCATGTGTATAGAGATTCTTTAGGAATTGAACATGGATTAATTGCTTCAACTGGTGATCTTTCTACTGATTCACAATGGAGTTCTAAAGATACTCTGATTGGAAATAATGCTCAGTCTACTTGGAATGGATTAACAAATACACAGTCAATTTCAAATGATACAACTATTGTTATGAGCGCAGCTAAATCATGCAAGAATCTCGTTCAAGCAAATTATTCTGATTGGTATTTACCTTCCATTGATGAGTTGAATATGATGTTTTCTCATCGTTTTGATATAAATAGAAGATTATCTCAAGTAAACGGTTCGCAGTTAATCGGTTTATCTAATTATTGGTCTTCTACCGAACAAGACAAAACAGATGCATTATCTGTTAATTATCTAAGTGGTACTATAACTCAAGATGCAAAAAGTAATATTAAGAAAGTAAGAGCAATAAGAAAGTATTAATAGCACATGCATAATGCTTAATTTGAGGCAGGTTCAGAGTCAATTCTGAATCTGCCTTCTTTTTTTGGAGTATTTATGCATATTCTCATTATAGGTGGATCTATCTTTTTAGGGAAAGCAATGATAGATTCTGCTTTGAAATCTGGGCATACAATAACTGTTTTTAATCGCGGAATATCAAATCCTCATTTTCAGCATAAGGATATCACAGTCCTTCACGGTGATAGAAATGATGGTTTTGAAATTCTAGACGGAATGCATGTTGATGCTGTTATTGATACTTGTGGATATTTTCCAAAAAGCATTGCGATTTCTGCACAATATTTCGCAAATAAACATATTCAGTATTGCTTTATTTCTACTCTATCTGTATTTGCAGATATGTCGATATCAAATGATGAAAGTGGAGAATTGTGTACAACAGATAATCCCGAAGCTGATACAATAGATGGTGAGAATTATGGAGCATTAAAAGTTTTATGCGAGCAAACATTATTAAGTATGATACCAGATGCATTAATACTAAGGCCTGGCTTAATAGTTGGACCTCATGATATTACAGATAGATTTACATGGTGGCCATTAAGAGTGGGAATGAAAGAAAGATTGCAAGGAACAATGATGGCACCCGGTGATGCTATGTCTACAGAATGGGAATTTATTGATGTAAGAGATCTTGCAGACTTTGCACTATTACTTCTTAATAAGAAGAGCTCAGGCATCTATAATGTTAATGGTGAGCGAATGCCATTAGTAGAGATAATCAAAGAATCTGAAGCGTATTTTAATCATCATATACAAGTACAATGGGTACAAGATGATGTCTTATTATCTAAAAATGCTCAGCCTTGGAATGAAATACCATTATGGATACCTGAATCAGAATCATCATTAAAAGGATTTCATCGAACAAATACTACAAAAGCTAAACGTGCTGGATTAATAATCAGACCATTAAACAATACAATTCATGATACGCTTGATTGGGCCTTAAATAGACCAAGCACATATAAACTAAAAGCGGGTTATTCAGAAGAAAGAGAATATGAGTTTATAACATAAAGATTTCATTTTACCTGAAAAGAACTATCAGCTTTAAACACTAAAGCAGCTGAATTTATACAATAGCGAAGTCCTGTGGGCTGAGGGCCATCATCAAAAACATGGCCTAAATGTGCTTCACATCTAGCACAAAGAACCTCATATGTCTTAAACTCATATCGAGTATCAATTTTTTCTAAGATATGATCTTTATGTAAAGGTTGAAAAAAAGAAGGCCAACCAGTTCCTGAATCAAACTTTGTATTTGAAGTAAAAAGATCCAATTTACATCCTTTACAAGAATAGATACCAGGTTCTTTATTATCTACATATTTGCCAGTAAATGGTGGTTCAGTACCTTTTTTTCTCATAATACAATAGTCTTCATAAGACAAACTATCTTTCCATTCGGCATCTTGTTTTATAATTTTTTCGATTTTTGCCTGAGGTTTTTGTATTTGTTGCGAACATCCATAAAAAGGAAGACAAAGAAATACAAAAACAAATAATAGAGATTTCATTGGATATTTTTGATATAACATATATATAAGGCACATACTAATGGCTACTATAAATAAAAAAACAATCAGTAAAGTTCCATCTGGCTTAACACCGCTAAAGGCAGAGCATTTATGTTGGAAATGTCCACAAGAGATATTCAATTTTGAAACAACAAAAGAATTGTCATCGTTAAAAGGAATAGTTGGACAAGACAGAGCAATCGAAGCAATTAAAATGGGGGCTGAATTATATTCTCATGGATATAATGTATTTGTTTCTGGTATTTCTGGCACTGGTAGATTAACAACTGTCAAACACATATTAGATGAAGCAACATCATCTTGTCCCCCACTTTTTGACTATTGTTTTGTCCATAACTTTACTAATCCAGATAATCCCAAGCTTCTTAAATTTCCAAGTGGACAAGGCAAGTTATTTGCAAAAGGCATAGAAGATTCTATGATTTTTCTTAAAAGAAGAATTCCGCAATTATTTGATGAAGAGGGATTTCAGAAGGCTAGAAAAGAATTAATAGATACATATCAGAAGCAAGAGCAAGATCTAATTGCTCAATTTGCAGAGAAAATCCGTCCAAGTGGTTTTGTTCTTGGCCAAGTTGAAGATGAATCAGGTGAAGTTCAGTCAGAGATATTCCCTGTTATCAATAAAAAACCTGTTCATATGACAGAACTAGATACATTAGTTGCATCAAAGAAAATCTCTCAAAAAAAAGCAGATTTATTAAAAGAACAGTATGAAACATTGCATACGCAACTAATAGAACTAGCCCGAACAAGTATCAAATTAATGCAGGGATTTAGATTAAAAATTGTTGAATATGATAAGGCAGCGGCAGCTGTTATTGTAAGAACAACATTCGAAGATGTAAGGCAAAATTTTCCATCTGAAACTGTATCTAGTTATATAAAATCAATGGAAGATGATTTACTAAATCACTTGGATATTTTTCTTCCGGGTACAGGTAATGAAGAGGACGATACTGAAAAACCAACTGATGATGAAATCAAAGAAAAATTTGCTGCCTATGGAGTAAATGTCGTTTTAGATAATTCTTCTACTCATTGTGCACCAGTTATTGTAGAGACGACTCCATCTTTTGTCAATTTATTTGGATCTATTGAAAAGAAATTTGATCAAAGAGGTTTTTGGAGAACAGATTATAGTCAGATTAAATCAGGCTCTTTATTAAAAGCAGATCAAGGATATTTAATTGTTAATGCTCTTGATATCTTATCTGAACCTGGAGTTTGGCCTGTCTTAAAAAGATTATTGCTATATGGTAAATTAGAGATTCAATCGGTTGATAGTTATTTTCAAATTTCTCAAACATTATTAAAACCAGAATCGATCGATTTAAATGTTAAAGTTATTATGATTGGTGATGCCGATGTATATCATACTTTATACTTTGGCGAAGAAGATTTTAAGAAAATCTTTAAAGTGAATGCTGAATTTGATTATGAGACACAACGTTCTGGAGAAATGATTCATAATTATGCTCATTTTATTCATCAATTATGCGAGCAAGAAGCATTATTACATTTTGATAGATCTGGAGTTGCAGCAATTATTGAATGGGCTGTGAAACACACTGATACACAAAGAAAAATTACTCTTCAATTCAGTGATGTAGCAGATTTAATAAGAGAGTCTTCATTTTTTGCAAGGAAAGATGGAAGCCCTATTGTTGCTAAATCACATGTAAATAAGGCTTTAAATGCACGACTAAAAAGAAATGATATTCTGGATGAAAAAATTCGAGAACAAATCCTGAATGGATTATTAATGATCGAAACATCTGGCACTAGATTAGGACAAATCAATGGCTTAACTGTATATGATACTGGACTCGTTTCTTTTGGAAAACCTGCTAGAATAACTGCTACAGTTGGTGTTGGCTCTTCTGATATCATCAATATAGAAAGAGAAGCCGATATGAGTGGAAAAATTCATAATAAAGGAATGTTGATTCTCAATGGATTTTTACGTGAACGATTCGCAATTCATCATCCATTAACTTTATCAGCTTCAATCTGCTTTGAACAAAGTTATGGAGGCATAGATGGTGATAGTGCAACTGCTGCAGAAGTTATTGCTTTATTATCTGCTATTTCTGGTATAGAAGTAAAACAATATCTTTCTATAACTGGCTCTATGAATCAAAAAGGTGATATTCAGCCAATTGGTGGTGTAAATGAAAAGATTGCAGGTTTTTATGAATTATGTCTGGCAAATGGCTTTAATGGACATCACGGTGTTTTAATTCCATCTCAGAATGTTCATGATTTGATGCTTAATGATCATATCATCGAATCTGTAAAAAAAGGGGAATTTCATATCTATTCTATAAGTACTATTGAACAAGCTATAGAATTGATGTTAGGAAAACCTGCTGGAAAAAAGGGCGAGGATGGCGTATATAAAACAGGTGTTTTTGGCATTACAGCCAATAAACTAGCGGAACTTTATAAAAAATCAGATAGTAAAAAAAATGCGCAGTAATCATGTAGATGAGTTTACTGCGCATTGTAAAAATTATTGTCCTTGCTGATATCGAGTTCTATATTTCTTTGCTAACTCTGTTTGTCTACTCTGTAATGACACTACTTTACCTTGAATAAATGCATATTCTACATTATTTGTTAGGCCATCTAAAGCATTGCCTTTTGATACAAATAATGTTGCGTCTTTTCCGGAATCTAAACTACCAACTCTATCTGCAATACCTAAAATTGTAGCTGGATTGATAGTTAATCCTCTTAAAGCTGCTTCTTCACTTAATCCATATGCGATTGCAGTTCCAGCATTAAAAGGAAGATTTCTTTGTTGCCAGAAAGAAGACTCTGAAAAAGACCAAAGGATGCCAGCCTGCTCTAAGATATGTGGCAATGTATATGGCTCATCATATGCTGATTCGGCCTCTCTAGGCAATGAATGTGTTCGTGGAATAATAACAGGGACTCTTGCTAATTGTAATTCTTCAATACAAAGATGAGCCTCATTAGCCCCAAAAAGAATTGCATTTATACCATATGTTTTGGCTATATCCAAAGCAGCTAAAATTTGTTGTTTAGAAGAAGCCGTAAAGAAAACAGGTAATTGCTTTTCAAATATTGGACGCATTGATTCTAAACGTATATCTTGCATGTTTTCGGCCAGACCATTTTTGGCAGCCAAAGAATACATTTTGGCTTTTGTAAAATAGTCTCTTAATTCTAATAGATTCTTTTCATTTTCTTTGATTTGTTCTTCAGCAGATTTTGATATCCATGGAGCACTCTGAACACTCATATTAGGAATATTTACTGATAAAGCCGCAATGGGTTTCAATGCAATATCTTCACGAGTCCAACCATCTAATTGCATAATAGAACTTAAACCTGATATCAATCCACCCTGCGGAACAACATGGGCAATTAAAATTCCATTACTTCTTATTGTAGGTATAATTTCACTATCAGGATTATATGCAGTAACAGATTTTGCATTGGGATTAAATATTCCTGTTTCAACTGCATCTCTAGTAGCCCTAACAGCTTCAATTTCTACAAGACCAATCGTAGATTCAGAAGCTATAAAACCAGGATAGACAGATTTACCAGTGCAATCAATTATCTCTGCTCCAGAGGGTATTTCTATATTCTTACCAACAGAAACTATTTTTCCTTTGTCAAATAATACCATACCACCTTCTATAATGCCTTTGGATACAGTATAAATCTTTGCATTTTTTAAAACAATTGGATTTTTTTGAGCTGCACCTGGAATTTCATCATGAGCTCTCAAAAAAGTAATATTACACAACAAACATAAAACATACATCAAAAAGAAATTATTCATCATATATCCTAAAAGTAAGTTCTAAATAAATCAATGGTTTGGATTATAAAGTGAGATGCCCTTTGACGTCACCACTCGTCAAAGGGCACTCCCCTTCCCACCTTTTCACCACCACAACAAAATGAGAACTTAAATGAATGAGTTCTCATGGGCAAAAATACAATGAGAAGGTATGCAATGCAAGGATTAAAAATGTATACTGATTTTTTTTATTGAACTTTCACATATTTCACTTTTTATGATTTGTTCTTTGGTAATAAGAAAAAAAAACATCATATTTGTGACTCGATTTGAGACGGGGTGTAGCGCAGTCCGGTTAGCGCACCTGCTTTGGGAGCAGGGGGTCGTGAGTTCGAATCCCACCACCCCGACTCTTTAATCCGCTTGTGTTTATTCACAAGCGGATTTTTTTATGGTCTAGGGGGAATAATAGTACTTTCTATATGTTGTGTACACATTACACAATCTTCTGGATTGAATAAATGTCCTTCACGTTTTAAAACAGATATTTGCCTAACATTCATTGATGTTTTTTTGCTAGTTAGGTCTATTAATGA
>JALRHN010000101.1 GCA_023259575.1 Candidatus Kapaibacterium sp.
CCACCATGTTGTAGCTTATCTGATAAACGTTGATAATAGGACAATTTAACTGTACTAATGCTATTGGAATTCACTATTGGTTTAGGAGATTTAAACTGTATTAAACCATATATTATCATCCCTAAAACACAAATGCCCTGAAACGATAACATTGCAAATGGATAAGAAGAAAAAAATGAATCTACACTAGAAAAAATTGCCGTTGTAAAGCCCATAGCAATGATACAGTATATAAAATCCATCAAAGAAGCACCAATACCCATCATGATTCCACTTCGTTTATCATCCCTTAAAGCTAAACGTATTACAGAAACACCTACTGGCCCTGGCGCTATTGCTAGAACAAATCCAATCAAACATCCTATTAATACTGATATTATCATAGGGATTTGGCTAATAATGAGTATATATGATTATAAGATTGCATCATATCTAAAATAATGAACGATACAGAGTTACATTGTGTAAAATTTTACACACATGGGAACAAAGTTACAAAAAACACACTTTAACACAAAGTAGAGGCATATAATAGAAATCATATTAAAATTATATTTTCTTTTGCATTGTATAATTGCGTTTGCTATTTTGCATACAAGTTTTTAACACTTAATAACTATATTTTAAGCGCCTATAAACCCTTTATACTTGTCTTTATAAGGTTATGTACAAAAGTTTCTTTTGCATTTTTTAACCACTTATAAAAAAATATGTTTAAATAACTGGCACATCGTTTGTCTAATGTAAAAAAACAAATGACTCACCCCAGATTTTTTAAATGCCTAAGGGCTCAATTTTGGCAAGTATATGGTATTATCAATTGTAAAAAATTTGACGACAAATTTCCAATTATCATTGGTTTTAGGGTTTTTCTTTGCGATTTCAGGGAATACTATTGCAAAGGCGGATATATATGTTCCGAAAGGATGCTCGATTATAAAATCCACAAAAGAGATATTAATTTTAAAATTTCAACCTGAATTAAAGGGTTTTGATACTCTTCGCTTAACAAATGGAAATCTAACAATTATCCCTAGAATTACCGGTGCTTTTGCTGCGGCAAAGCAATCGGGTGGTCCATTACAGCTTCAATATTCCATTCCTATTACAGTTCCTAATCCGAAAGCTTTTCAATTATTCTCATCCAAGGCGCAATCTGTGTCTAGAATAAAAGGCATGATTACTCCAAAACCCTATATGCAATTAGATGGTGATAATCCTGCAATTCCTATGTATGAGATAGATGAGCACCTCTACCAAGAACAGAATCATAGTGCTTGGTCTTCTTTAGTGTATCAGGGAATTGCAAGGAATAGACATCTTGCGCAATTATCGGTTATTATAGCAAAGTATGACAATCAATCTGGAACAATAGATATACCTAAAAATCTTATTGTTGAGATTAGATTTACTCCAAATGGACCTTCAATTTCAACAGAGAAAGATGAATATGATCCAGAGATATCAATAAATCATCATGAAACTAAGGATTGGATTCTAGCTTCTTCAACTGCATTTTCTAAGAACATAGTAAAAGTGCAAGAAACTGTAAAGTCTAAATGGTTAAAAATGATTGTTTCTTCTCAAGGAATATATAAAGTTGATGCTGCTGGTCTATCAGCTGCAGGTTTATCAATAAAACCAGAAGAAATATCAACCATTAAAGTATATGGAAATGGGTCAAAGTTATTACCAGAAAATGTTGACTCAGCTCTATCCAATACAATGAATGAACAAAAAATAATAGTAAAAACTAAGGCTAATGGGGAATTAGATGCTATATATTTCTATGGGGAAGGATCATCTGGTTTTGCGTATAAAAATGGTGATTTTAGACATTTTACTCATCCATTTTCAAAAGAAAATGTATACCTAATTACCGTTGGTGGCTCAATTGGTTTGCGCGCAGAAGCCTTACCAAGTTTAAACGATGATCAAGTTATTAGTAAACCCACTAAGTTTATCAGTAGGGTATTTACTGAAGATGAATTATATAATGCACTTGCAGCCCCATCTGGCAGAACATGGTATGGAAAATCTGTAGAAAGCACTGTTCCACTCAACTATTCTACTATGCTACATGGATTATCAAGAACCGGTGAAATTACATATCGGTATTGTGTATCACATAAATCTACTAAAACTGGTTATTTCTCTATAAGCGAGAATAATAAAGTTTTTGATTCTATCTATGTACTAGGTACAAATCCTTATGATAGTTATTATAATTATGTAGAATCAATAAGTTCTTGCGAGCAAAGTTTTACAATTCCATCTAATACGATTTCTAATGATAATAGAAGTGTTCTTAAGTTTTCTTATAGAAATCCATCTGTTGGTGCTACAAGTTCAGGATTTGTTGATTGGTTTGAAATTCTTTATCCCCGTGAATTTACTGCTACTTCTAATCAATTAGAGATATTTTCTGATTCTTCAATAAATGGTGGAATCGAATATTCAATAAATCAATTCTCTGGTAATGAGATTTTTGGATTTGATATTACAGATGCTAAAAATCCAGAATTAATGAATAATATTTCTGTTACCGGTGGCTTATATGTTTTTCGGGCCATGAATAATAATCAGGGAAAAAGATATTTTATTGCATCTGAATTTAAAAATCCAAAACTGATTGCAACTGATTTTGCCAATTTAAGACATGATATAAATGGCGCTTCGATGCTTCTAATAACTCATGCAGATTTATTAGAATCAGCCGAAAAGTATAAGAAATTTAAAGAAAGTACTAGCAAAATATCAGTAAAAATTGCGACTACAGAGCAAATCTATAATGAATTTTCTAGTGGGATAACTGATATAACCGCAATTAGAGATTATGTATCGTATGCATTACATTATTGGGTAAATAAACCACAATATTTATTGCTTTGGGGAGATGGACATTATGATTACAGAGGCATTCAATTAGCAGCAACTAACTATGTACCAACATATCAAACCGATCAAGAATGTGGATCATTTAATGCAACAATTACTTCTTGTATAGATGATTATTTTGCTAGAACGATTGGTAATGATGCTAAAGTTGATATTTCTGCTGGCAGAATACCTGTTCTGTCGCCTGTCAATGGTTTAGAACTTGTAGATAAATTACAACATTATGAAGAAAACTCAGATCCAGGCCAATGGCAAACTACTGTATGTTTAGTAGCCGATGATGGCCCGGTTGGGGTTGGATCAGATGGAACTCAACATACTGTACAGTCTGAAAATTTAGCTTCAACTGTAATTCCTGGTGATATGCAGTTAAAAAAAATATATTTAGCTGAATATCCTGTAGAAAATGTACCAAATGGAAGGCGTAAACCTGCTGTTACGCAACAACTTTTAACAGATATTAATACTACAGGTGCCGTATTATTAAATTGGATAGGACATGGAAGTCCTAGACTTTGGGCGCATGAAAGGATTTTTGAGAAAGAAACAACAATACCCCAAATGACAAATAAAGATAGACTATTCTATCTTACTGCTGCAACTTGTGATTTTGCTCGATTCGATGATGCAGAAAGAGAATCCGGAGCAGAGGAATTGCTTAGAAGTACAAGGGGTGGTGCAATCGGAGTATTTGCAGCTACACGACCAGTATTCTCATATCAAAATGCAGATATTTGCGAAATGTATTATAAATTTCTTTTTACAAAAGATGATAATGGAGAATATCTATCCATTGGAGATGCTTTATATAGAACAAAACAATTTTTATATGATGATAATGCAGAAAAATATTTGATTTTGGGCGATCCCTCAATGCATTTGAAAATACCAAATCTTGATGTCCAAGTTTTAAGTATTAACAATTCCGACATTCCACAAAGTAATCCATTACCTGCTGACTCTTTGTTACCAAAAGTAAAAGCTTTGCAAAAAGTTGAGATTCAGGGTCAGATTAATAAGTCGATTGATAAAACAAAGCTGAATTCCTTTAATGGTAGAATACTTTTAACAATGAAAGAACATGATATTCAGATAAAAGCATTTGACCCCAAAGATAATGCTACTCATGAAATTCTAGAAAATGGCGGTGTTTTAAATAGAAGTTCTTATCCTGTAAAAGATGGCTCCTTTAATGCATCATTTGTCATTCCAAAGGATATTAGCTTTTCTAATAAAAAAGGAAAATTGTTTAGTTATGCATATGACTCAGAACAAGGAAGTTCAGCCAAGGGATGCTCACAGGCCTTTATAGTAGGTGGGATTGAACAATCTGATGATATTGATAAGATTGGCCCTTCAATACAAGTGTATATGGATGATAGAACTTTTCAACCTGGAAATCTAATAAGAAAATCTCCACTTTTGATTGTAGATTTATTCGATGAAACTGGTATCAATTCCACTGGTGCTGGCATCGGACATAAAATAGAAGCATGGTTCAATACAAGCTATATACCAGTAGATTTAACTGATGGTTTCGAAACTGAAATCACTGATTCTAGAAAAGGGACAACACAAAAGCGAATATTAAATCTTCCTTTACAAACTACTTCTGTTCGTGTAAGAGCTTGGGATGTTTGGAATAATTATTCAGAAGCAGAAACCTATTTTAGATTAGCAGATAATGACTCAACTATGATAACTGAAGGATTAAGTATTTATCCTAATCCAATGATAAATTCTACTTCTATCAGATTTAATCATAATCAAACCTTACCAACCTTTGCCGAAATTCGTATTTTTGCTGCCAATGGTGCTTTAGTTAAATCTGATAAAGTAACGCAAAATGAACTCCATTCATGGATTTATGAATGGGATGGCAAAGATAATGAAGGAAATGCGGTTAGCTCGGGTCTATATATTTGTTCTGTAATTGCGTATTCAGCAAATGGATCTAGCATGCGAATGACAGATGAGATATTGAAGATTAGATAATTAAGACTAATTACTATAATAATGATAGATGGAATATTTATGAAAAGACTAATGTGGGTTGTGAGCAAGATTATTGCTCTTGTTCTATGCTCTGGAACTATTGCTTTTGGACAAGCTGCCGTTCCATTCATTACTATTTCTCCAGATTCACGAGCCAATGGGATGGGAGAAGTTGGTACTGGTTTAGCCGATAATATTTATGCAACTCATTGGAATGTTGGTGGCTTAGCGTTTCAAATGCCAGAAACAACAAAACAACTTAATCGAAAAGTTGGTTTAGCTTATGCAAAATGGTTGCCCCAATTTAATGCTGATTTGTTTTATGCACATGCAGCATATGGACAATATGTTCCTAGCCTAGAAGGGACAATTAATGCAAATTTTATGCTTATGAATCTTGGCGAATTTAAAAGAACAGACTTTAGTGGAAAAGTACTCAACACTTTTCGCTCTTTCGAATTTGCATTAGGTTTTGGTTATGGAACTCTGATAGCTGATGATATTGGTGCTGGTTTCCAATTGAAATATATTCAATCAAATCTTGGAGCACCTGTCAATGCCCAAGGAAGCGGTACTGGCGATGGTATTGGGCGAAGTGTTGCCTTCGATTTAGGTATGCTATGGCGTCCCTCGAATCTAGATCTATTCGGATGGGATATTGGCGATAAATTCGGTTTAGGTTTTAATCTTGCAAATATTGGTCCTAAAGTAACATATCTGAATGTCTCTGATCCATTACCTACTACCTTAAGACTTGGTACTTCACTTAAAGTTCTAGAAGATGAATTTAATGAATTAACTCTAGCTGTTGATATCGCAAAATTACTTGTAAGACGCGATAGTTTAGTAAATGATCCTATACCAAAATCATTCATAACTGCTTGGGAAGTTGGTGGTATCGAATCTTCATTCGGTATGGAATATTGGTATGAAAAAGTAGTTGCTTTAAGAGCTGGTTATTTCACAGAGCCTGCTTCTGTTGGCAATAGACGATTTTTTACCATCGGTACTGGGATTCGCTATGATGTATTTAATATGGATTTCAGTTTTATCATTCCAACAGAAGAAAATCATCCATTGGGTAATACAATGCGATTTTCTCTTATTGGTAATATACCTTAAATAATTAATAATAAAGAAATTCTTGAAGGGAAATATCTAATAGGTATTTCCCTGTTTTTTTGTCTATTTCATGAATATAATTAATCATATTAAAGTGTTAATAAATAATTTCTTTTTGCAAAAGAATGCAATGTTATTGCTATTGTTTTTAGCATTTTGTATTCGTGTATTATTGATTGTTTTTACACATCACGGACCAATGTCTGATGCTTATGATTATCATATATTAGCTTTAAATATTTCAGAGTACGGTATCTTTGGACATGATACTATCCCCACCGCATATCGTCCAATTGGATATCCATTTTTACTAAGTTTAGTATATACATTATTTCCATTTTATAAAGCAGGACAAGTACTACAATCATTATTAATTGTATTAACTGGATATTTGATTTATCAAATTATTCTTTTCTTTAAATCAAACAGTAAAATTGCCATAGTAGGGGCTTTTATTTGGCTTTTTATTCCTAATACATTTGGACAATCTTTATTGCTTTTGTCGGAGCCATTATGTACGGCTTTACTTTTACTTGGTATATATATACTACTTAAAAAATCTAATAAATATTGGCATTTTATTTCTGGAATAATTCTAGGATATTCTATACTTACAAGACCAACAGCTTTAATTCCTATTATATTTTTATTGCTTTTTTATCTGTACAAAAAGAAATCTTTATTTAAACATATAACCCCATCTATTATCGTAATTATTGTAGGAATTCTATGTGCAATTACACCTTGGATGATGAGAAATTATGTTGTTTTTGGAAAACCTCAAATTGCAACAAATGGTGGAATTAATCTATGGATAGGTAATAATGATCAAGCAAATGGATCATATAAAATGACACAGGAACCTCCCGAATTAATTAATGTCAAAAATGAAATACAAAGAGATTCAATTGGATATGCTTTGGGCCTAAAATATATTATAGAAAATCCTCAAAAAACAATTGCAATGATCCCCAAAAAAATAGGATTTATGTGGTCTTCAGATATGTATATGCTATTATCTTTTTTATCAAGTGATACTCATAATAAAAGTTACAAACAAATAGCTGCTTCAGTACCATTTCTAATATCTTTAATAGTACTTTTACCTAGTTTTATACTTTTAATATATGGTTGGTATAGCCTAGTTAATATGGCTTCTACAGAATATGGAAAACTGTCATTATTATTCATATTCTTATGGACTTGTGTGCATATTATCTTTTTTGGTTCTGCTAGATATCATGAGCCCTTAATACCATTTTTTATTATAGCTATAGCTTTATCATCCCATACTAAAACT
>JALRHN010000102.1 GCA_023259575.1 Candidatus Kapaibacterium sp.
TTATGCTGTTGATGATATAGGCATTCTTCCAGATTCAATAAACTTAGATAATATTATTGCTGAACCAGATTTAATAAAAAAAGTAAAATCTCTCGGTGGAATTACTACAGACTATTTTGGCTTGAAAAGACAAGTAGATTCAACTTTAGCAGGTGCATTTTCTTCTTTACAAATATCAGGAATCTATCAAGAACGTATATCGAAAATAAGAGGGACATATGGTATTTTTCCTGATTATCGATTTGTGGTGGATCCAGAGCCAAAAGATAGAAGGTTTTCGATTATTTCACTAGATGGAAAAGTACTTTCTGAAAAAGTATATGGCATGCAGACAGAGATAGATTTACCAAGTATTGGGCCATATTTTATCATAGAACAACATTAAGTATTAATGAGAATGAATACCAAATAGTCTTTTTATGATTCTTTGAATTCCATGAATATATTTGATGCACCGTATGTACAATATTCTAAGAACATTAGTGTGCTGTGCATTTATAAAAAGGACATCAAAATGTGTCTTGCGTGAAAAAACAATACAATGAAAATGAAGCGAAGTTAATCTGTTAATGATACGCAAAACATCGTCTTCAATGGCTAATTCAGGAATAAAATCATGAAATTCGACAGTGATTTGTTTGAATCTACCTAGCATTGTATCAGTTAGTGAATCAAAAACAGCGATTTCTGCCCCTTCAATATCCATTTTTAATAAGTCTACAGATTCAATACCTTGTTGATTCATAAATGCTTCTAATGTTATTGATGGAACGACAATAGTTCCAGCATTTGTAGTGGATTGAGAAAAAATCGAGTTTGACTCAGGATTATCTGAAACATGAAATTGAATGCTCCCAATCGAATCACTTATAGCATAATGAAATGTATGTAACTTTGGCTTTTGAATGATTGAAGCATATAAATCAGGCATTGCTTCGATAATAAAAGCGGTACAATTAAACTTTTCAAGTACTTCTGAACTAAACTCGCCTTTATGTCCACCTAAATCAATTATCAGAGAATCAGAGTGTAATAATGAAGAGTCAAAATGATGTCCGCGGATGCAAGGAATAGACATAATCCATCATAGAAAATAATAACTGATTTAAAATTACGCTTGTAATAGTACAATCCCAAATCATCAAACAAATCAAATATTAAAAAGTGAATAGATGGATAACTCAAATATCAAATAAATCAAAGAACTAGATAATCGAAAAAACACTTGATTATTTCGTATTTTGCTATAATTATCATGTTATTTCAAAGATTGGAATACGTACAATGACGGTAAAGAAATTCTTATTATATGGAATCGTTTTCATCTTTTTGGCAATAGTAGGCATATATTCATATGTTCAAATTGTGATTATCGATGAATTACCTTCATTTGAACAATTAGAAAATCCTCCCCAAGAACTTGCCACAAGAGTATTAAGTAATGATGGTGAAGTTCTGGATATGTTTTATATAAAACGCCGAACTTATATTCCTTATGATAGTATTCCTAAAAATATTATAAATGCTTTGATATCTACAGAAGATCGAGAATATTTTGATCATTGGGGAATACATTCCATGCGAATTGTAAAAGCATTTGTAAAAAATATTTTGGCATTAAGGGCAAGGGAAGGTGCTTCAACAATTACTCAACAATTAGCTAGAAATCTCTTTTTAAATAGAGAAGTTTCTCTTGTAAGAAAAATTAAAGAAGCAATAACCGCCGTAAAATTAGAACAAACCTATACGAAAAAAGAGATTATCGAACTCTATTGCAATACTGTTTACTTTGGAAGAGGGGCATATGGTATACAAGTAGCTGCAAATGCATATTTCAATAAATTACCTTATGAATTAAATATATCTGAATGTGCATTCTTGATAGCATTATTAAAAGCTCCAGAAAACTATAGTTCTATCACTAATTATGAAGCTGCAATTAATAGAAGAAATTTAGTGCTGTCTATGATGGCTGATAATGGTTTTGTAGAAGAAAATGAATATTATCAAGCACTTATGCAGCCTGTTTATTTAAATAAGACAAGTTATGGTAATAAAGATGCAGGTATTGCGCCTCATTTTGTTGAATTAGTACGTCAAACTTTAGAAAACGATGATACATATAATTTAAAAGGATATAATCTATACAGGGATGGTTTGATTATTCATACAACGCTGAATGCAACTATGCAAAGACATGCTAATAGCGCAGTAGCAGAACATATGAAGAAATTTCAAGCAATGTTCAGACAAAATTGGAGCTGGCGCGATAAATCAAATCTACTCTCACTTCTAATTACACAAGCTGTGAAAGAAAAGCCAGAATATATTCAGAATAAAGATCCCCAAAAAAGAGCGCAAATGATTCAATTGGCAATGAATAATCCAAAGTTCATTGATTCTGTAAAGAAAAAAGCAACCACAATTCAGACAGGGATAAATATTGTTGACCCCTTAACTGGCTATATATTAGCTATGATTGGAGGAACTACTGAAACTGGAACATATACAGAAGAAGCCCGATATGCACTGAATCATGCTGTTCAAATTAAAAGACAACCTGGATCATCTTTTAAACCATTTGTTTATGCTAGTGCCATGGTAAATGGTGTAACTCCAGAAACAATGATAGAAAGTGGTCCTTTTAGCTATACTTTGCCAAGTGGAAGAATTTGGAGTCCTAGTGGCTCTGGAAGTGGACCTGTTTCTTTATCTACTGGATTAAAATATTCTATTAATACAGTAGCAGCTAGGTTAATAACAGAATATACTAGCCCTTCTGAAGTAATTGCACTAGCTCATAGAATGGGTATTAAGTCTAAATTAGATCCTTATCCAACATTGGCTTTAGGTGCCGAAGAAATAACTCCTTTAGAAATTACTTCTGCTTTTGGTACTTTTTTAAATCAGGGAATTAGTATCGACCCAATCATTATTACTAAAATTGAAGATAGAAGAGGCAATATATTATATGAAAGAAAAAAGCAATTACAGTTAACCGATGCCCTTCAACCATCCATTGCAAAAGCAATGGTAAAAATGATGAGAGGAGTAGTTCAAGGTGGAACTGCTGCCTCTGTGAAAGAGTTCTATCCATTTGAAGCAGCCGGTAAAACCGGGACCACAAATGATTATGCTGATGCTTGGTTTATTGGTTTAACCCCACAATTAGCAGCTGGAGTATGGGTAGGATTTGATGATCGAAGAATTAAATTTACTGGTTGGTATGCCCAAGGTGGAAAAGCAGCTGCCCCTATTTGGGGTAGAATGATGGGCAAAATTTATAGAGATCCATCTATAGGTTATAGGCAAACATCTTTTGGATTTGAACCATCTGAACAAGATTCATTAGATGTACTATCTCCTGGACAATTACCTATGGAAAATCGAATTCCAGAATTACCCAAAAATAATGAAGAGCCATCACATGAATAATGCTGAAAGAAATTATATCTTTACAAATGGAACACAATTACAAGTTGGAACTATCTATTGCATTGGTAGGAATTATTCTGCTCATGCTTTAGAAATGGGTGCACAAGTACCAGAAAAACCATTGGTATTTATTAAACCACCCGCAGCATATATTTATGGACAGAATGCAATCATCCATAGGCCAGAATATTCTCAAGAAATGCATCATGAAGCAGAATTAGTTGTAGTTATTGGAGAGGATATACCACATGATTCAGGTGACGAAATTGGTAATTATATATGTGGTTATGGAATTGGACTAGATTTAACATTAAGAGATATTCAATCTATTGCAAAGCAAAAAGGTGAACCCTGGAGTATTAGCAAAAGTTTTAAGGGCTCGGCTCCGATTTCTACAATTGTCCCAATTTCAGATTTTTCCTCTATATATCCGCAACTAACATTTTCATTATCTGTTAATGGAATTGTGAAACAAGTAGGAAATACAGACTTAATGGAAAGATCTATTCCTTCATTATTGAAATATATTTCTTCGGTTTTTAGTTTGCGTAAAGGAGATTGTATCTTTACTGGCACACCACAGGGAGTTGGTCCTTTACTGTCTGGAGATAATATTCAAGCCAGTTTAGATAGTTATATCACTATGAATTGTTCTGTATTGTAAGAAGAATGTTATGAAGCATATGTATAAAGCATTATTTCAATCTCCATCTCTTTGGACATGTTTATCGATTATATTCTTGTTTGGACTCAGTAGTTGTTCAAGTTTAACCAATATGGGTAGCTTAGAGCAAATGATAACAAGAACAGAAAAAGATATTTATACCATTACAAAAAGGGATACTGCAATTATTGATGCAGTTAGGAATGCTCCTGGACAAAGAGACAATGGAATAGTATATCCTACTTCTAGAATTGTAGAAATGCGTAGAGATATAAGCCAGATTGATAGTACGATAGTGAGAGAATATCCCAATTTTATTCGTCTTGCATTATTTGAAAGCGTTGGCCTTTTATTTAGTGGTAAACAAGAAAATGGAATCAGTGGAGGATTTTTAGGATTATTTGGATATTTTGATGAAGACTACAATAAACAAAAAAATATGCCGAAAAAAGGTCTATTCCCAGGGGCTTTTTATAGAATCGGTATTATGGAAAAAAGACTCCGATGGTTTGATGATGCTGCAGATTGGACATTAGGCACATCAATCTATGAATCTTTTTCAGGTGATATGGATGCCGATAATACATTTACAGGTGTATCGCCAATCTATTTAAGAAAAAGATATTTTATCAGAGAGAAAATCCCTTACATAACTATTACACCAAGCTTAGGAATTTCTTTAATACCAGATCAATATATTAATGCTGGTGTATCTGCCGATATTGGTTCACTTGGTGGTTTGAATTTCCGATCTTATCTAGGAATTATAGCAGGTTTAGGTTCTAAAAATGCATGTCCATACTTTGGCATTGGAACATCTGTTTTGGATTTCTTAAATCGAGTCCCAGAAACTGAAAAAGAATGGAAATATCATGAGCATTCCTCTTGGAGTGTTGGATTAGCAAGTATAATTGGGGTAGCTACGAATGCTGAAAATCCATTTTTTGATCCTAAAACAAATTCTCCATTCAAAGGAATTATCGGAAGAATTGCCCCTGCTAGTATAGCAATTCCATTAGGAAATAATCGATTTTATGCAGGAACTTCATTAATTAATTTTATGCTGCTTGGTCAAACAGAAGGTGGAATTGGCATTTTGCCTTTACGATTAGGATATTGGCATACATTAATGGGACAAGAACTTTCATTAGAGCCTTTTGCCGAATATAATTATTATCCAAGCTCAATGGTTCACATTGGTACCAGATTAGCTTTAAGAATTAGCAATCAAATAAATCTACAGTTACAAGCAGGATACTCTACTGGGTCTCCAGTTTCGACATTAAATCGAGATTTTAGAAATCTCACTGATTTTGATGTCTTTTATATAGGTATTGGTATTGGTTTATATGATAGGCTTTTCCAAAGCAATGAATTGCGTTATAGAAAGAGTAAATAATGTATGGCACGATATCTTTTTACAGTTCTTCGCACACTTAGTATAATAATGATGATATTATTATCAGGTTGCTCATCTCTTATAGATTTATTCCTGCCACCTAATCCAGATGAGTTCCAATGGCGAAGCTCATTTTGGTTACGATGTAATGGCGTAAAATTATCCTCATTGCAATCAGTTAAGTTAACATCAGAAAACGGATATATTTTAGAAGATAGCTCTTCAGCAGGTTTTATGGCCCAAAGAATTACTGATTATCGCGTAATGATGAATATTAAGCTTTTATCAGGAACAGGAATAAGGATTAGAACAAGAACAACTATAGAAGAAGCTGAAAAAAAAGCTGGAATACTTCTAGATTATACAGATAAAGGAATAGAAATCAAAGACGGAGAGCGATTGATTGCTAAAACAGATACAATAATGGCTATTCCTGGAATGGAAGAATTGATTACTATTGATTCTGATGGAAAAATCATGAGAATTGGAATAGGATGCGCAAAACCATTTATATTTGCTACATCTCAATCTGGAACAGAACATATACTTACAGAATCAATTAATGATTCTAGAGTGAGCGTATCTGGAATTGAAATAATTCCATTACGTTTAGCAAGACCAAGCATCTATTAATGAACATTAACTCTGCTAATATTATGAATTATAAACGAGTGATTGTTTTTTTTACTATTGTGATGAGCTTTCACATACTGTTAAGTGCAGATCTATATTCGCAAATTACCGGAGCAATTAAGCTCCCTAAACCTGGTGCAATGAAACCAGGAGAATATGATACTGTTGGAGTATTAAAAGCTGAAACATTAGCTAAAGAAACATTGGGCATCGTAGAAACGGCAATAAATCCCGCTACATATATTGTTGGGCCTAATGATATTATGACAGTTTTTATTGCTCCGATTGGCATTAAAGATGAACCTGACCATATTGAAGCTATAGTTTCTCCTGATGGTCGTATTGTAATTCCAGCAATTGGTGCAGTTCACATTGGCGGATTATCATTATCAAAAGCAGAGGAAATAGTGAGGGAAAAAGTATTTTCAATACTTAAAACTCCTTCAGTTTCTTTAGTACTTCGTAAAATGAGAACTTTTAAGGTTATTATTCGTGGCGCAGTAAAAAAACCAGGAATAATCTCTGCAACTCCCTCAGATAGAGTATCAGAAATCATCGATAGATCCGGTGGATTATTATACTCTGCTTCAACAAGAGCAATTAATATTATGAGATTTGGTAAAGATGAAAAACCACAATCTCTTATTGATGTAGATTTGCAAAAATTTTATGCTATGGGTGATAAAAGTTCAAATCCATTTTTAGAAGGTGGAGATGTCATTTTTATTCCAACATTATCTCGTACAGATGTATTTCAGGTAAACGGAGAGATTGGATCTGAGGGTGAATATGAGTATAAAAAAGGCGACAAACTTTCTACTGCAATTAATACTGCACAAGGATTTTTGCGAACAGCTAGAATTGATTCAGTAGAAATAGCTCGATTTGATCAAAATGGCTTCACTACTTCAACATTCTTTGTGGATTGTAGTGCTTGGCCATCTTCTACATCATTACTTCATCAAACAGAATATCCTAATGATATTCTATTAGAGCCTGGTGATAGGATATATGTACGAGAAAAAATTAAATGGCGTAAAATGTATACTGTTTCTATAACAGGCGAAGTTCAAAAACCAGGGAAATATGCAATTAATCCAGATTCAAATACTATTCAAGATTTAATTTCTAGGGCTGGAGGATTAAC
>JALRHN010000103.1 GCA_023259575.1 Candidatus Kapaibacterium sp.
TGGCAAAGGGAGATGTATTGCAAATTGTTGCATTCTCAATTTTATTTGCAATGGCTGTTACAGCAATAGGTTCTAAGGGTAAACCTATTGTTGAATTTTGTGAATCTTTAGCTCAGGTAATGTTTACATTTACTGGCTTTATCATGAAATTTGCTCCATTTGGAGTTGGAGCGGCAATGGCTGTAACCATTAGTCATCAAGGTTTACATATCCTTTCAAATTTAGGTTTACTTGTCATTTCTTTATATGCTGCATTAGCACTATTTGTAGTCTTTGTATTGGGTACGGTAATGTTAATTGCAAGGGTTCCAATTAAACCATTTTTAAAAGCGGTGAGAGAACCGTTTATTTTAGCATTTGTGACAACAAGTAGTGAATCTGCTTTACCTAAAGCGATGGAAGCAATGGAAAGATTTGGTGTTCCAAAACGTATTGTTGGATTTGTAATGCCTGCAGGTTATAGTTTTAATTTAGATGGTACAACCCTGTATTTGGCCATGGCGTCTGTATTTGTTGCTCAAGCTGCATCTACAACAGTTGCAGGATTTACATTTACATTTGAACAACAGATAATGATGATGCTTTCACTTATGATAACTTCTAAAGGTGTTGCTGCAGTACCAAGAGCTTCATTGGTTATTTTATTAGCTACTTTGTCTACTTTTTTACCACCTGGAATTGGCGCTTTAGGCGTTGCAATGATATTTGGTATAGATGAATTAATGGATATGGCTAGAACATCTGTTAATCTCTTGGGTAATTGTTTAGCTACAGTTGTAATTGCACGTTGGGAAGGTGAATTTGATGATCAAAGAGCACGTTTATTCGGTACTCCCGATGAAATATGGTTAGATACTCAAGAAGGTGAGATAGCCTTAGCAGAGGCTGCGAAACAAGGGTAATTATTCAATTCTTCTTGGTACTCTGTTAGAAATTGCTGTTGTTATTTCATAGGGAATTGTGTCTATGATATTGGCAATATCTTTTGCATCCTGAGAACAATCTCCCTGCGAACCAATAATAATAACTCTATCTGATACACTGCATGGATCATCTCCAATATTTACCATGCATTCATCCATACATATATTTCCAATAACGGGGTAAAATTTCCCATTTATTATAAATGATATTTTATTGGATAAGTGTCTAAATAATCCGTCACCATATCCAATTGGTATTGTTGCAATTGTTGTATTTGTCTCTGCTATAAACGATCTACCATAACTAACAGAATCACCTTTCTTTATTCTTCTAAGAGATAAAACCCTAGATTCAATGCTCATAACAGGTAATAAATTTGGTACTTCTATATCACCAATTACATTATATCCATACAAAGACAAACCCAATCTTACCATTCCAGCTGCATATGATGGTTTCCTTATCATACCTGCTGAATTACTCATATGAATTCTTGGAATAGTATAGCCTTCCTGTTTAAGCTGTTCTATGCATTGATAAAAAATAGATAATTGTTTATCCATAAAAGAAGTATCAGATGAATCAGATGTTGCAAGATGAGTGCAGATTCCCGCCCATTGTAAATTAGAGAAAGTATGTAAAAGCTCTATGAATTTAAGCGTATGTGATGGATCAAATCCATCTCTATGCATTCCTGTATCGATATAGGTATGAACTTTTATAAGTGCATTTTTTTCCTTTGCTTGCTTAGATAATTCCCTAAGATGATGTTCCGTACAAATAACAGTTTCAATTGAAAACTTGATAATTGCATATATATCTTCGTCTTCTGGAGGTGTCATCATAATTATTGGCAAAGTAATTCCAGCTTGTCTAAGAAGTACAGCTTCTGAAGAAAAAGCAACACCAAAGCAATCAATCCCTAAAGATGCAAGAATTGTAGAAGTTTCTATTAATCCATGTCCATAAGCATTTGCCTTAACCATGGCCATAATATGTGTATCAGAACCAATTAATGATCGGATTGATTGCACATTATGTACAAAGGCAGATTTTTTTATAATTGCTTGTGTGGAATGAAAAATCATGGAAATATCGATTGATAACTAGAGAAGATGGTCAAAATCATTGTTCTTTAATTGCTGAACTATTTGTTTTACTTGTTGCGCTTGCTCAATTGGACACACTAATAATGCATCTTTTGTAAGAATAATTGTCATATTCTCAGTACCTACAGAAGTTAAGAGGATTTCTGGATGTTCATTCCAAAGAATTGATTCTTTTGTATCAATGGAAATAATATTTCCATGTTCAATCGAATTATGATGATTGCTATCACCTAATCGTGCTAATGCATCCCAAGATCCTACATCATCCCATAGAAAAGATGCTGGTAATACTGCTACATTAGATATCTTTTCTAAGACACCATAATCTATGCTTATTGCTTCCATGTTATTAAAGAAAGATGCTGTTATTTCATCATGAATGTTACCATTTTCAGTATATAGATGCTCTGTGATCTTATTCATGAACTCAAATGTTATTGGCATTGAATTACACATAGCATCAGAAAACGTATCTAAACGATAAAAAAACATTCCGCTATTCCAGAAGAAAGTCCCTGCAGAAATAAATGATAATGCAGTATTGATATCTGGTTTTTCTCTAAAACTGACCACGGACAGAACTGGATTATGTGCTTCTATTGGGCTACCGGCTTCTATATATCCATATCCAGTTTCGGGTCTAATTGGGGGAATACCTAAAGTTACAAGATAAGGATGATTACCAGCACATTCATATGCTGTCTGAATATCATCAGAAAATTTGTGTAAAGGTCTAATAAAATGATCTGCTGTAAATACACCAGCAATTATCTCATGTGCAGGTAATGAATATCTAGATAATAACAATGATAAGCCTAATGCCAAACATGGTGCAGTATTCATTTTTGAAGGTTCAGCAATGATGTTTTCTTCAGGAAAATCTGGTAACTCATTACTTATGCTATTTTTTAGTAGTGTATTGGTAATAATAAAAATATCTTTTCTATCTACAACAGAAGCAATCCTATCTATTGCTTCTTCTAACATTGTTTTATGTGAAAATAGCTTTAATAATTGCTTAGGATTTTGTTTTCTGCTCAGTGGCCAGAAACGTTCTCCAGAGCCACCTGCCATGATAATTGCTACTTTTTTCATTGTGCTGTATTGGCAATTAATAATTCTGCAATTTGAACAGCATTTGTTGCTGCTCCTTTTCTAAGATTATCTGCAACTATCCAAAACATAATGCCATTATCAGAAGAAGGATCTTTTCTTATTCTTCCGATAAATACTTCGTCTTTTCCTTGTGAATATATAGGCATTGGAGCAAAGGCTGAGTTATCTTCATCTTGAACAATGATCCCTTGGCTATTACTGAATACTTTGATGATATCAGTTAATTCTGCTTTTTTTTCTAATTCAACCAGAACTGATTCACCATGTCCACCAATTGTTGGTATACGAACACATGTAACTGCGATAGGTAAATGTTGAATCCCCATAATTCTTTTTGTTTCATAGATAATTTTGTCTTCTTCTTCTGTAAAATTTCCAATCTTATTTTCTTTTTTAGAATGAAATACCGTATTAAAAGCTAAGGGAAATTCTGAAATCCTTGAACGTGGTTCTTTGCCTGCTAATTCATCTGTTAATTGATCAATTCCGTTTTGTCCAGCTCCACTTACAGATTGATATGTAGATATAATCACTCTTTTGATACCAAACATCGAATGTAAAGGCTTCAAGGCAAGTACTAATTGAATTGTAGAACAATTAGGATTAGCAATAATATTCTTATGATTGGGGATTTGCTCGGGATTAACTTCGGGAACAATCAATGGTACATCTGGATCCATTCGCCATGCTGATGAATTATCGATAACAATGCAACCACGATTTGCAGCAATTTTTGCAAATTTTTTACTTATTGCACCACCAGCAGAAAATAAAGCAATATCGATATGTTCAAAAGAATGCTCGGTTAATTCTTGAACAGGTATTGATTGTCCTTTGAAGATTTGGGTCTTACCAGAAGATGCAGCTGAAGCCAATAAAGTGAGCGAAGAAATTGGAAGATTTCTTTCTTCCAGAACCTTCAACATAGTTCTTCCAACTAGTCCAGTAGATCCAACAATTGCTATATTCAAGCTCATTATTTCTTATGCTGCAAAGAAAAAAAAGGAGAGAAATTTATGTGCAAATATAGGAAAATGATTTCTGTAATACTGATAGTATTTACTCTGATTTTCTACTTCTATAATATTCCCATTTTTATCCAAAATGGTATTGTTTCCATAAATGTTGAATATTGTGCTTTTACTTGTAATTCTAGATGCAAGCTATTCTCATATCCTTGCAATTCCATCCATTCACAAATCCACTCTGCTGCATTGTGTATTCCATGCATACCAGTTGCTAATATAAAAAGTGCTGTATCTTGATTAATGATCATTCCTGATCCACTTACTGGACTTGCTATTACACATTCCTTTTTAAGTAAAGATTGCTCTAGCACAGCTTTATTATGTTGTGATAATTCTAAAGATTCATATGATTTGATACGATAAAAAGGAGTAGATAATGGTTTGATTTGCTCTCCAATTACAAGATTCAAGAGTGCATCATGAATGCTATCTTTGTTTATATGGCCCTCTACAAATGTATAGATTTGGTTTACTGTATGAAATCCTAGTTCTAATGCATAAATAACCTGATTGTGAATATCATCATCTAAACTTATTACTCTGCAGCCAGGCAAGGATATAGAATGTATTTCAATTTTTGACTGGCTTACTATACCAAATGGAAGCTCAGGAAATTCTTCATTATGTTCTCTATATGTTTTACCAAAAATATCATGACGAAACATCGTATTTCTTATAAGATCTTTATATGCCTCAAATGATGTGCGTTCAACTGTATGTTCATTCATTTGTTGAAATGCTTCTGGCAAACAAATTTCACCAAAATTTAAAAATAGTGGCAAAGTACCTGCAAAAGAAACATGTGCATCTTTCATTTCTTGGTGCATTTCTCTCACCCAAAGAGGTTGCCAATGTTCTGCAAAATATTCGTGAACTATATATCGAAGATCTTGATTAGATAGTTCTTCTATCAATGCAGATGCAGATGGAACTGCTTGAAAATATTCAGTATTATGTGATTTAAGAAAGTCTAAAAAAGATAATCCTTCCTTAGCATCTTCAAGCCTATTTTCTGTTAATCCTAATGCATATTCCTGCATCATCATACGTAATGGAGCATAGATATGCCAGCCAGGAAAAGTATTGTAACTAATCAGGGAAAGTCCGGTAGACTTTAATTTTTTGTCTATAAATGTTCTAATTGCTTTTTTTATATCTGAATGAACCCAAGAATATACTCCGTGCATAACTATAAAGTCACAATCTGGTATATCATCAAGAATATCTGCAATACTTTTTTCGATAAACAGAATATTTGTAAGATTACTTTTTTTGGCTGCTTCTTTAGCCTCTTTAATATGCTGTGTATTGAAATCTACACCAATAAAAAAGCCATGAGGATTTGCAGCAGCATATGTAAGTAATGAAAATCCGCTACCACACCCTAATTCACAATAGGTAAATGGTTTATGTACATCAGGTATTTCATATCCCATGATATATGCAGTATACGCTAGTAAATGAGGATTTAACTCACTAAAGAATGAATTCGTATAGGTAATTTCTTGGAGATAAGAAGTATTAATGGACATAATTGTAATCTAGGATAAATCTAATGTGTAATATCTTCTGAAAGTATGCGAAGAATTGTCATAGCAGAATGATATTCTTTGATACGATTACAGATTAATAAATATGAGCATGTTTCTTGGATGATAGCTGGTGAAATCCCTAGTATTAAAGCACCTCTAATATGAGAATATAACTGATTTTTCCAATTACCAGCAGCAAGAATAGCTATAATACATAATTCTCTGTGTTGTAAACTTAAACCAGGTCGAGAAAGAGTTTTTCCATAACCTTCTATGATCATCCATTCTGACATTTCAGGGGAGATCTTTTGAAGTTTATTCATCATTTTATCATAAACAGTAGTATAAATCTGTTTACTTGTAGCTTGTCCTCTTTGAATAAACCGTTCGACATTATACTCTTCTGATTGTTTAAGTGATTGCGAACCATACACTTCATATAAAACTGATAAAGCTTCTAAAGCAGCTGGAAATCCAGCAAATAAATAAACCTGTAATAATGCTTCATACATCATCAGATAGGTATATCCCTCTTCAAACGCTTTTTGTAATAATTTAGATAATTCTTCAGATTTATTGAGAGATGCAAAGATTGAGACTAATATGCAATAGCTAATCTCTTGTGGAATGTGATGTGAAGACTTTAAAGATGATAAGTGCAAGGCCATAGAATGTGCCGCAAGAGCTCTATGACTTATGGTATTTTTACTTATTTCAGACATTTCTGCAAATGTGCATGTTTGTCCGATGGGTATAAATAGTGAATCATATCCAAAACCATTATTACCTCTTTCTTGATCAATAATATTGCCCTCACATATCCCATCAATAGAAAATGAATGATGAGAATCTTTATAATGCAATACAGTTCTGAATCTTGCTGATCGATCTGTTTTATAAGTTAATGATGTCAAAAGTTTTTTGCGATTTGCACTGTCATTTCCATGTTCACCAGCATATCTGGCACTATAAACACCTGGCGCTAAATCTAATGAATATACTTCCAATCCAGTATCATCTGCAAGAACAGGTAAACCTGTTATAGAATAGATAGCATCAGCCTTTATCATTGCATTTTCTTGCAGAGTACTACCTGTCTCATCAATGTCTATATTACTATCACCTAATACATCTTTTTGTGATATAATATATATGTCCAGTTTGTATTCAGCGAAAATTGACTGTATTTCTTGTACTTTATGGGCATTATTACTTGCTAAAACAATTACTTTCATAATACACCAGATAATGTAATTTCTTTCAATGCATTTAATAAAGAGTCGATATCTGATTGTTTATATGGTATCATATGTCCAATTCGAATATAAGATTGATTCCAATGTTGTTGTCCAGGAGCTATCATAATATTATATCTACTTTCTAATATTTTCCTCACTTCAATTGCATGTTTACATTTAATTACAGTTAATCCAGCAGCATTATGAAGGGAAACATTATAACCAGAGATAGTTTCTAATTCCTTTTTAAGATATATGTTCTGATTTTGTAATGTTTTTTTATATCCTACAATATCATCTG
>JALRHN010000104.1 GCA_023259575.1 Candidatus Kapaibacterium sp.
ATAAATATAATGCTAAAACAACCAATGCGGATTCATGATAAAATGGTATTGTTTTGGCAGAATCATTTTGCAACCGGAGCAACCGTTGTTAAAGATGCTCGATATATGTATAAACAAACAACCTTATTATATCAACAATCTTTAGGAAATGCTAAAGATTTAGTGAGATATATGCTGTTTGACTTGGCAATGAGCAGATATTTAAATAATAATACAAATACAAAATCTAATCCAAATGAAAATCTTGCAAGAGAATTGCAAGAACTTTTTACAATTGGCAAAGGGCCCGAAATCGCTCCAGGTAATTATACTCATTATACAGAACAAGATGTAAAAGCAGCCGGAAGAGTAATTTCTGGATGGGCTGATAATCAATCTAAATTATCATTAGTTTTTACTCCTAATAATCACGATACTCAACCAAAACAATTTTCATCTGCATATCAAAACACAATTATCAAATCTACTGCTAATACAGAAAACAGTGCCAAGATAGAAGTTGATGAGTTATTGTCTATGATTTTTAAACAAGAGCAAACATCTTTATATCTAGTCAGAAAACTATATAGATTCTTTGTTGATTATGTAATTGATGATTCTGTTGAGAACTATATAATCAAACCATTAGCTGAACAATTTAGAGCAGCTAATTTTGAAGTAAAACCCATTTTAAGAACTTTATTATCTAGTACTCATTTTTATAGCAATACTGTAAGAAATTGTTTTATCAAAACACCTGCAGATCTCATCATTGGTACTGCTCGATTTTTTCATCCCGAAGGATTATATCCTGAAGAGTTAAATTTGATGCATTGGGCAAATAGAACCTTAAGAAGATTGATGGGAAATATGGGTTTAGATTTAATGAATCCACCCAATGTAGCGGGAATTCCAGCATATTATCAGGAACCATCATTCCATGAATTATGGATAAATGCTGATACATTACAGAAAAGAATCAAGTTTACTAATGATTTGTCGATAGATCATTTACAATTGGATGAAATGGACTATACCAAAGGTCCGCTTATTGATGTTATTCAATTCGCAAAAGATTCTGGTGATCCAACTGATCCAACTGTTATTATTAATTACTGGTGTGATTGGCTATTTTCTATGCCAATCAGTGAAACAGTAAAAAATCAAGTAAAAGACTTCCTCACTGCTGGTTCACCAGATTATGAATGGACAGTAAAATGGAATCTCTATATCGCCGATGAATCAAATACTCCACAAGATGCCGCAATTGTCTCAGCTGTTGAAAAGCCACTCAGAAATCTAATAAAATATCTATTAGCAATGGCAGAATATCAACTTATTTAATAGACAATTCCATTAAGATTCTTACGGATTATTATATATGAAACGCAGATCATTTTTACAAACAATTGCTTCAGCAAGTGCAATAAGCCCCTTAATTATTAATGGTTTTAATGTTAAAGCCTTTGAACCTACAAATTTGTTCACTTTGGCAGGTGCTGTAGATTGTGATGAAAGAGTTTTAGTACTTATACAGTTAAATGGAGGAAATGATGGACTTAATACTATTATTCCTTTGGACCAGTATTCACAATATTATGCAGCAAGAACATCGATAGCTGTACCAGAAAAATCAATAATAAAATTAACAGATACAACGGGTATTCACCCTGAAATGACGGGTATGAAATCATTATTCGATCAGGGTAAATTAAAAGTGTTACATAGTGTTGGATATCCAACCCCAAATTATTCTCATTTTAGATCTACGGATATTTGGTTAACTGGCTCTGATACAGAAGAGTATTTTAATACAGGGCTTATGGGAAGATATTTAGATTATAGATTTCCAGGTTATCCAAGTAAATATCCAAATGCTTCTATGACAGACCCATTAGCAATACAAATTGGGTCTGTATTATCCACAGGATTTGAAGGCCCTAATGCCAATATGGCTATGGCTTTTACAGATCCTACATCATTCTATAATATTGTTAATGATAAAGATATAACAGATACCTCTTCACGATCAGGATTAGAACTTGCATATATACGTAAAGTTGGTGAGCAGTTAAATAATTTTGCTAAGCCTGTAAAAAATGCAGCTCTAAAAGTTCCAAAAAATTTATCATCATTATATCCTGCACATACATTTAATACACCTAATCCATTATCAGAACAATTAAAAATCGTTGCTCGATTAATAGCAGGTGGATTAAAAACAAAAATATACATGGTAAATCTATCGGGATTTGATACGCATTCTAGTACAACGAATGTAGGTTTTGGTGTAAATGTTACTCATGCAAATCTGTTAAAACAATTATCATCAGCAATTACTGCTTTTATGGATGATTGTAAATTATTAGGTATTCAAGATAAAATACTTGGTATGACATTCTCTGAATTTGGTAGACGAATAAAATCAAATGGAACTGGAACCGATCATGGCGCAGCAGGACCTGTCTTTTTATTTGGAAACTCTGTAATTCCTGGATTTTTAGGAACAAATCCTATCATTCCTGATAATGTAAGTTCTGAAGATAATATCCCAATGCAAACTGATTTTAGATCTTTATATAGTTCTTTATTAACTCAATGGTTTTGCGTTCCTAAACAAGATATTCCTTCTGTCACTTTACATAATTATGCTAATAATTTACCGATTCTACAAGGGATTAGTAATAGTGTTAATGATCAACCTTTGCATCCATTATCATTACAATTGTCATTATTCCCAAATCCAATGCTACAACAATCCCAATTACAAATACACTCTATGTATCCAATAGCTGATATTGTTTTATATGATAGAACCGGTAAATTAATGAGTACAATTTCTGGATATATTCCAGAGGGTAATCATACCATACTTTTTGAAAGAATGGGATTATCTGCGGGGCAATATTATCTACAAGCTAGATTAATAAATGGCTATACTCAAAGCGTGATTGTTAATATTCAGTAGTATCAAAACAATACACATCAAAGTCCATGAAAATGGACTTTTTTTTTATATGTACGTTAAAATCTATAGTAAAACGTTACAAGCACAAGAATTACAAACCATATTCTACAATGTAAAGGTACTTTACAAACTTATTGCACGCATTATTTACAATTTGGGTGCGGTTTTAGAAAAGGTTATATTGAAAATCACGTTGCAGCATAAAGACGTGTGACATTATCATAAACAGGGAGTTTTCGATGGTACAATCTAGGATGTATTCTTTGATTATATCTATTGCTATGAGTATAGTACTAGGTTTTTCATATATACCCCTCTATGCACAACAGCATGCAAACCCTAAAAATACAGAAACCAATCAGAATCAATCTTCACCGAACACTGTAGATTCAACTAATAGCATTCAACCCCAGAACTATTTTATTGCTCAAAAATTAGAAAGAGCGCGCCAAAAATATTTAAGGGCATTATCTGCCATCGAAAATGATGATACCTTATCTGTTCCTCGGCTTTTTGAAGAAGCTGTCCAAGCATTAAATTCCCTAGCAAGCTATCCTGGAATTGATCAAAATGAAGATTTTACAGACTTAGCCCAATCTATCATAGAAGATTATGAAAGTTATGTTCAAAGTATAGATAGTTTATCTGAAACATCTTCTGCATTTATGTTGCGTCAAAAAATCTATCAAGAAGTAGAAGATATAGATACTGTAGAACAAGAATCAACAACAACACTTGTTCGTGTTCCCTATCCCCTTTCTTTACCTTCGGTAACTATTCCCGTTGAAGTAAATGAGCATGTAGAGAAGAATCTCACATTTTTAACTCAAGATCGCGGACGTAAATTCTTTCGTAAATGGCTTGAACGAAGTGGTAAATGGTTTCCATTGATGCGCAGAATTGCCAGAGAAGAAAATATGCCTGATGAAATCATCTTTTTATCAATGATTGAAAGTGCTTTAGATCCAAATGCCACCTCTGGAGCAAAAGCAGTTGGATTATGGCAATTTATGCAAGCAACTGCAGGAGATTATAATCTAAAAGTCAATTTATATATAGATGAAAGAAGAGATCCTGAGAAGTCAACACGCGCAGCTATGCGCTATTTAAAATGGCTATTTAATGAATTTGGTGATTGGTATCATGCATTAGCAGCTTATAATAGTGGTCCTAATGGACCCGTTAAAAGAGGTATTGAGCAACTTGGTAGGGATAATAACCCTTCTTTTTGGGATATCCGAGATATGCTTCCAAGAGAAACCAAAAATTATGTTCCACTTTTTATTGCAACAACTATCATTGGGTCCAATCCAACAGAATATGGCTTTGACTTATCAGAATTAATTTATGAACCTGAATATGTATATGATACCTTTACAGTTGGTGAATCTATTAGTTTAAAAGCATTAGCAAATTGTACCAATCAGCCATTAACAGTTTTAAAGTCTTTAAATCCTGAATTAGTAGGTATAAGTACACCTCCAGATGGTCCCTATCAATTAAAAATCCCATTAGGATCTAAAGATATCTTTGCGGCTAATTACTCTGCAATGTCAGATGAAGATAAGCACCCATGGATTACCTATGACGTGAAAAAAGGCGAAACACTAGCTTCTATTGCAGCTGATTATGGCATAACAACACAAGATATTTTGCAAACAAATCCATCTATAAATTCCAAAAATTTATCCAAAGGTACTGTTTTACGATTGTCGAAAGAGATTATTAATGCTGCAAGCCTTTTGGCTCAAAATAAGACAGAACTTGTTGATTCTCTTGCTAATAATAAAATACAAACAAGCACAAGTGTTATAAATAAAGATACTATACTTGAAAGGCCAATTAGTCTCAATAATAAACCAAAAGAAAGTGTACAAATAAAGCAGAATAAAGATACTATCATCTCTGCTTCTTCTACTTTATCAAACACTGAATTCATAAAAAAAGACACAATAATCTCTGTAAAAAAAGAGAAACAAAATACCGGAAATACTTCAATCTCTTTGGGTAATACAAAGCCAGTAAAAATATTCAGAATTGATACATCATATTCTTCTGGATCTAAACAAACACAGCTTGCATCCAAGGAAAAATCAAATTCAAGTTCGGTAGAAATACAATCAGATCAATCTGTTCCAAAAAGTACTATTAAACATATCGTTAAATCTGGTGAAACGCTGTATTCTTTAGCCCAGAAATATGGTGTCCGCATGACAGATTTACGTAATTGGAATAGTATTCCTTTTGATAATGATGCCCTATTGAATGGACAAGAATTAATTGTATCTCCATCTAATGAATCAAAATTAGATGTCATTGTTAAAACTCATAATCTTATACATGTATCTTCAGGGAAAAATGGACGTCATAGAGTAAAAAGAGGTCAGACCTTACAAGATGTTGCTCAGATGTATGATATAAAGGTAGAAGATTTAGCAAAGGCTAATGGATTAAGCCCAAAAGTTAGGATAGGACAAGGATTAGTACTACTTCTTCCTTCAAAAGCTAGTATTAATAGAAAATCATACACAAACTATAATAATGCGAAAGTAAAAAAAGTTTATGCTGTAAAGAAAGGTGATTCATTTGCCAAAATAGCAGCTAAACATGGTATTTCTGAAAAAGATCTAAAGAAATGGAATCCTGGTATTCGTACTAATGCCTTAGTTAAAGGTAAGCGTTTAACAATTTATGCCAAGGCTTCAAAAGCAAGTGTGTCTAAAAAAGGTAAGAATAGTAAAGTAATTTCCAAATCAAAATCATCTCATACGATTCGTAAAGGTGAATCATTATCAGAGATTGCTAATAAATACGGAATTAGTGTTCAACAGTTAAAAAAAATAAATAAAAAGATTAAGCCAAAGGATCTTAAAACTGGTCAGACAATTAAACTAAAATAGAATTCACAATGAAGAACTTATAATGTATAGATTACTTCTTCTTTTCGTATTTCTTAGTCCATTGCTATATGGCCAGAATTCTCTGAGGTATATTCAGAATGATGCTTTTGGATTTGGAGAAAAGTTAGAATATAAGGTTGGTTATCAATTTGTAAAAGCCGGTACTGCTAGTTTTTATGTATTACCGAAGCCAGCAACTATGAAAGGAAAATCGTGTTATGATATTCGATTCGAAGTAAAATCTTTACAATCTTTAGATTGGCTGTATAGAGTAAAAGATATTTATAGAACTGTTGTTGATGTAGAAGGCATCTTTCCCTATTATTTTGAACAACATGTTAGAGAAGGAAATTATAAAAGAGATTTCACAGCAAGTTTCGATCAACATGCACATAAAGCCTATACGCAAAAGGGAGAATTTCCTATTCCTCCTTTTGTACATGATATAGTTTCCGCTTTTTATTTTATTCGAACTGTTGATATATCATCTAAAAAGAAAAATGAGATTATTCCATTAAAGAATTTTTTTGGCGATACCACATATGCACTTGGAGTAAAAATCATTGGAAAACAAAAAATAACCGTTGAAGCCGGAACTTTCAATTGCATAGTTTTAGAACCTTTGATTACCGAAGGAGGCTTATTTAAAAGTGAAGGTAAAATATTAATGTGGGTTACTGATGATGACAGAAAATTTCCAGTAAAAGTAAGCACTAAGATAATTATCGGATCTATTGATGCAGAGTTAACTCAATATTCTGGTATCAGAGGTGAAATCAAAGCAAAAGTTAATGAAGACTAAAATTTCAATTAGAAGTAGAATCACTATTTCATGATTTTAAATACTGCTATTAGTAGTATGTTTGCATAAAAATTAAGATAAATATATATATATATGAATTCAATGCCTTTAGATCAAAACCAAGAAATACATAATTCGACGACAGAGTATTTACAAAGTGTCTATGAACACCTAGTACAAAAGCTTCAGCCTGAATTAAGAGCATTAATAGATCAATGGGAATCTAAAAAAGAAAATTATAAAGGTGAACATTTTACCTATTATGTGAGAAATAAAGAAATCAAAGTAGATAATTTTATTCAGTCCTTAAGTAATTCTCGCATTCCTAAAATAGCAGTACCAGAATTTAAAGATTGGGGTGAAATTGTCAAATGGTCTATGAGAGAAAACTTCCCTGGAGAATTCCCCTTTACAGCCGGAGTATATCCATTTAAAAGAACAGGCGAAGATCCAACAAGGATGTTTGCTGGAGAAGGTGGCCCTGAAAGGACAAATAAACGATTTCATTATTTAAGTGTTGATATGCCCGCTGCACGACTATCAACCGCTTTTGATAGTGTTACATTATATGGCGAAGA
>JALRHN010000105.1 GCA_023259575.1 Candidatus Kapaibacterium sp.
AACTTGGATTAGCTATAGGATTTGCAATTGTTGGATCACTTAAACCTGTAGTAGGGAACCAGGAATATGTTGAACCACCTTTTGCAAAAAGTTGTACAGAGGAACCAGCACAAACTTGAGTATCTGGAGTATGCTGCACAGTTAATTTCGATGCTAATGTTACTTCTACTGTATCATAAGAAACACACTTTGTAGGATTAGTAACCGTTAAATAATATGTAATTGAATTAGCTGGACTACAGATTGGCATTGCTGAATTTGGATCATCCAAAAATGTAGTAGGCTTCCAACTATATGTTGCTCCATTTATTGCTTTTGTTCCAAGCGTTAAAGGTTCTCCAGGACATGTAGCCTTATCTGCACCCGCATCTGCAACTGCAGCTTGAATAATATTTACTCTTACATTAGATGAATCAATACATAATCCATTTTTAACTACAACTTTATATGTTGTTGATATTATTGGACTTGCTAAAGGAGTAGGTGAGGTAGAATCACTTAATCCAGTGGAAGGATACCATCTATACGTACTTCCACCAGATGCAGACAATTTGGCCACTGAACCCAAACAAATCGAAGTATCTTTGGACACTACCGCCTTGATATCATTCACAGTAGTAACAAATACAGTATCATAAGAAATACAGCCAGATTCATTTTCACCCGAAAGAATATATCTAGTACTAGGGTCAGTAGCTGTAATATTAGTTTTAGATGAAAATGGGGAAGATACTCCAGTTATTGGAGACCATGCATATTTAATTCCCGCTTGGGAATTGCTTCCTATTTCAACAGTACCTCCAGGACATGTAGTTTTATCTGGTCCTGCAGATACAATAGGGAAAGGAACTACTTTGACGAGTACTTTACTAGAATCTGTGCATTGTCCATTTGAAGCAATAACAGTATACTGAATAGAAGAATCTGGATTTGCTATTGGATTTGGAATATCGGTTCTTGATAAGCCATAAGATGGTGTCCATTTATATGTAGTTGCACCACGAGCATTTAACTGAGTTTTTCCACCTTTACACATAGGTAAGGGTTCATCTGCTGAAAAATAAAATGATGGATATAATCAAATATATATGGATTGTGTACTAACACAACCTTGAGCATTAAATACTTGTAAAGTATATAATGTAGGAGTTGTTGGTGTGGCAATTGGATTTGCTATTGTTGGATTACTTAAACCTGTACTAGGAGACCACAGATAAGTAAAACCAGCCTGAGGAACTGTTCCAATTTTCACAGAGGAATTTAAACACACATATGCTGTATCTGTATTCTTAACTGTTTGATATTCTATAACATTAGGTAAACCTAATACACATTTAAATGACTGATTTAATACATTACGCTTATATGAGATAGAATCTCCCTTAGCATTAGGCTTTTCTATGACATCTAATTGTGTTGGCTTATCGGCAGATACATAAATTTTACCATCAGGACCTAATTGCATACCAAAGATTCTACTGGAACCAAATTTTTTAATAAAAACAGAATTGGCAATTGCAGTTTCATTACCAGCATCTAAATCAAATTGAAATAGTGCTCCTTCACTTGTCGGAAATCGATCAATTGCCCCACTTGTATATAATTTTTTACTATCAGGAGAAAAAGAAACACCATAATTTCCATAAGAACTAGTTCCTGCAATATTCCGTGCATTTGAAACAGCTCCTGTATTAGAATTAAAATCAAATACAGTTATAGATGCTATGTAATTTGAAGCATTAGATTCTGTAACTACTGCAAGTTTAGATCTATCTGGAGATATCTTCATACCACCAACAGTAAAGGCAGCATATACAGAAGAATATGTAGATATCACAGGGGTTGTTGTAACTCCTGTAGACGTAACTTTATATGCATATATCTTTGGCAAATATCGATGATGATAGAGCACCCAATAGGCAGAACCTGAACAATCTTTAACGGCAGTAATTTTTTCTGAAAAATCTGCTCCTAACATTGTATTAGCAGATAACATAGAAGGTGATGGCGTTTCTAAACTTATATATGAATAGAAACCTCGTGGATCTGATGGTGGAATAAATGTTAGATCTGGAGTAGTAAATAAATATACTCTTTTGGGATTTCCAGGGTCTGGAACAAATATTGAACATTGAGTTGATGAAATGCCACTTTTTAATGTATCACCACCGGGAACAACAGTATTATTGCTATTCCAAAGTTTTTTTCCATCAGTATATAAAAGGGGATCACCTGTTATTGGGTCACTATAGACAGCACATCCTTCCCATGTATCTATCTTACCAGTAATTGGGAAAGGATTTCCTGCAGTAAATTTTAAGCCACCATACTTTCCAAAATACCATGTAGCATTTTCAATCTGAGCATGTAATGTGGAAGCAGTTATGATGCAAAAAAGGAGTAAAAGTTTATACATACATGTATTCAATGTTAAATCAAAAGTACCTTCATCAAATTACAAAAAAACATAGTTCTAAACTATGTTGAATATAATCTAAGAGAAATATTTATAAGAATGATTCTGGAAATTCTAAGCCTGCTATTTCCATAGATTGTAAGAACTTCTGATCAGGTAATGATGTAAAGTAGAGACTTTCACCGGTTCTTGGATGAGTAAATCCTAAAACCCTGGCATGTAATGCTTGATGAGGCATTAATTGTAAAATGTGATGAGCTTTCGATTTATTTGTAGAATTCATTAGTCCATTATATGCTATTGTATCTCCACCATAAGAAATATCTCCAATTAATGGATGATGCATATATGCACAATGAACTCTAATCTGATGAGTTCTTCCTGTGTGCAATTTAATACGTAATAAACTAGCAAAATCACCGCGGGCAATCGTCCAATATTCTGTCTTAGCTAATTTTCCATCTCTTTTAGAGACTGCAAATATTTTTCTATTTCTTGGTGAAGGTGCAATGAATGTTTCTATAATATCATGATCAGCTTTTACATTTCCCCAGGCTATTGCGATATATTCTCTTTGAACTGTTCTATCTGCAAATTGTTTAGATAATATATGTGTCCATTCTGGCTTTTTAGATATAACCATTAAACCTGAAGTATCTTTGTCTAATCTATGCACAATTCCTGGCCGAATAACAGAACTTTTGGTTAATATTTCTTCTATATGTATCTCTTGTTCAAATGGGTCTGCATCGTCTTGAACGTCTGCTAATAAAGGAATTGGTTCTCTTATGCCTGTATGCCACAAAACAGCATTTACTAAAGTTCCATAGCGATTACCAAAACCTGGATGAACAACTAATCCAGTAGGTTTTATTATCACTAAAATATCATCATCTTCATAGACTACATCTAAAGGAATATCTTCTGGAACTAATTCTAATTGTGGCGGCCTAAGAAACCGGCAAACGATAAAGTCACCGGGTTTTATTTTATAGGATGTTTTTTTTATGTCCCCATTTACTGTCACAGATCCATTGTCTATAGCAATTTGTACTTTATTTCTTGTAGCATGTGCTATTGCATTTGTGATATAGATATCTAATCGTTCTGAACTTTGCCCTATTGCTACAGGTAATTCAACTATCTTTTCGATATATTCTGGATACTGTTCATTCATTAGAAATAGTGGTTTTATCAAGTTCAGATGTAGGATTAGCTATTGAATCTTGATAAGGCATAGGAATATATTTATTAAAAAATAACAGTAATACCATTCCAATAGAAACACAGGAATCAGCAATATTAAAAACTGGCCAATAGGTATACGTAATAGAATTGAATGTAATATCTGGAATATCTACTTGAATAAAATCGACAACTAAACCATAGAACAGGGGACTATTTCCATAAATCACACCATAAAACATGCGATCAATAAAATTGCCAAAAGCACCTGCTAATATCAACATGATTCCAATTCTCACAAATCTATGTGCTTGTTTGATACTATGTAAATAATATACTAATCCACAAGAGGCAACTAATGAAAATAAAGTTAGAAATATTTTTCCTGCACCAAATTCAACACCAAAAGCCATTCCTGGGTTTTCTACAAAAGTAATTCGTAAAAAATCACCTAAGACATTATAACTTTCGCCTAAGTACATTCCTTGATGATTAAAACCAAATAAAGAAAATCCCTTAACCATAATCTTTGTTATTTGATCAAGCACTACCAATAAAAATGCAGTTACATATAAAGTTGTATTTTTCAAAGTAATAATCAATTCTTAATATATTATGAACGAACGGAAATTCTATCTATACCATCTTCTGGACATCTATTATGAATTTTAAAAGATGCAGATTGTGTTGTGATGGGGACAGCTAATAATCGTTCTTTAGCTATAAGTATATTGCATTCTCTACATATACCATATGTTTTTTCTTCGATTCGCTTTAAAGCATCATCCAATTTTTTAATATAATCGCTGATTCTATTGATATGTGCATATGTTTTTTCTTTTTCCATAGCTTCAGAACCTTGTTCTGCCATGTGCATAGAATAAATCATACTTTCTGCAGCCATTTCAGAATTAGTTAAATCATCCAATCTATCTTTAAGCATTCTTAATTCATCAACAGCATCATCTTTAATACTCATAATGTGTTTTTTGAAATATTCTAAGTCATTATCAGAATATCGGATTTCCTTCGTTTTAGCGTTGGACTTTGTAATATCTGGCTGTAATGCATCAGATGTATCTTTCAATAATTCTGTTTTTTTAGTTGCTGCCATATGGCTTAACCTTTAATAAGACATGAAAACAATTGTATTAATCATTTACCTTTGATATACGAGCTTGAATTGTAACACCATCTATATCTATTTGAATAGCTGATTCTTGAATGTCCTTTGATGCTATGCAAGTTACAGCTAAAATCTCTGAACATATATAATCATGTAAAGACAAAATAGCATGTTCAATCTCTTTCGGTGCATTAAATTCTAGAGATATTCTATCGGTTACTATTAATCCTTCATTTTTTCTAGCATTTTGAATTCTATTAACAAATTCTCTTGCTATTCCTTCATTAATAAGGGTTTCATCTAATTCTGTATCTAATGCTACAGTTAATGAACCCTCATTAGCTATTAACCAGCCTTCCATATCTTCACTTATAATTTCGACATCATCTAAGAAGATATCATGAATTTCATGTTCAACATGTAAAGAATATATACCATTAGTGATGAGATGTCTAATCGCATCTGCATCCATCAGTTTTACATGATTAGCAATATGTTGGGTATTTTTTCCGAATCGTTTGCCTAAATTTTTAAAATTAGGTTTTACACTTCGTTTCATTATGCCAGCATCATCGCTTACATATTCAACTGCTTTAACATTTATTTCTTCTGTGATAATATTTTCTACAGCTTGAATATCTCTTCTTTGTTGAGGAGTTATGACTGGTATCATTATCCTACTTAAAGGTTGTCTTGTTCTAATTTTTGATTTTTCTCTTAATGATCGCGCAAGAAATACAATTGTCTGAGCAAGAGCCATGCGTCTTTCTAGATTATGATCAATTAAGTCATTATCTGCTTTTGGCATATCCATCATATGAATAGATTCTGGGTCTGAATCCAAACGAAGTCTTTGATATAATGATTCAGGTAAAAATGGTGCAGCAGGAGCCATCATTGCAAGTACAGTCACCATTACAGTATGTAGTGTTTGATATGCTGCTATTTTGTCTGTATCAATTTCACCTTTCCAGAATCTTCTTCTATTTCTTCTTACATACCAATTTGAAACATCATTAATCATAAATTCTTGAATGCATCTGCTTGCGCGGAATACATCTAGATTATCCATATGCTGATGATATTGCTGTAAAGTACTATGTAATGTAGATATAATCCACTTATCAATTTCTGGACGATCACTGATAGGTATACTCGTTTCTTTACCTGTAATACCATCAATATTTGCGTATAAACAGTAAAAAGAATATGTATTTGTAAGTGTTCTAAAGAAATCTGCTATTACTGTTTTTGCGATATCATCTTCATTAAATAATGTTGGCCTCCATGGTGGATTATTTACCATAAAATACCAACGGACAGCATCAGCTCCATATTTATTCATCATATCAAATGGATCAACCGTATTTCCACGGGATTTTGACATTTTAGATCCATTTTTATCTAATACAAGTTCATTAACTATGATACTTTTAAAAGCTGGTTTACCAAAAAGTGCAGAAGCTATATTATGTAGAGTATAAAACCATCCTCTTGTTTGATCTATTCCTTCTGAAATAAAATCAGCAGGAAAACTATTGTTAAACAATTCTTGGTTTTCAAATGGATAATGCATTTGAGCAAAAGGGACGCAGCCAGAATCAAACCACACATCTATAACTTCTGTGGTTCTTCTGTATATCATATTGTTTTTCTTGAATATTACTTTATCCACAAATGGTCTGTGTAGATCTATGCTAACTCCACATTCAAGTACAGGTACAAAATTCCCTTCACTCATTTCATATAAACCTTGTTGTAACTCTGCAATTGAGCCAATTGCAAACATATCAGATTTATCTTCGCTAATCCATATAGGAAGCGGGGTTCCCCAATATCTATCTCTGCTTAAAGACCAATCCTTCACTTCTTCAAGCCAATTGCCAAATCTTCCAGAACCAATTTCTGGCGGTTGCCATTGAATTGTTTTATTCAATGCTATCATATCATTTTTATAAGACGGCGATTTTATAAACCAAGAATTTCTGGCATAATACATAACTGGATTATCAGTTCTCCAACAGTGTGGATAGCTATGAATATAATCCATGCTTGATTTATATATTTTATTCGCTTTTTTTAGTGCAATAATAATATCCTTATCTGCACCTTCTTCTTTATGATCTGCATATGTAAATGTTTTTATCGCCCTTCCAGCAAAATCTACAATCTCATCTGTAAAATGTCCATTTGGAGTTACAGGTTGCAATACAGGTAAATGCTCTGTTTTAGACAATTCAAAATCATCTACACCAAAGGCAGGAGCAATATGAACAACGCCAGATCCATCTTGCGTAGAGACAAATGTTCCTGGCAAAATTGTTAATGCTTTAGGATATTCAACTTTATCAATTGAACAATAAGAAAAAATCTGCTGATAAGAAGAACCAATCAATTCTTCTCCCTTAAATCTTGATACTATTGTATAATCTCCATCAATGATTTCTAGTCTAGATTCAGCTAGAATTAATCTTTCAGACATACTATTTG
>JALRHN010000106.1 GCA_023259575.1 Candidatus Kapaibacterium sp.
GAAAAAGCCAAAAAAGAGCTTGAAGAAGAAATTATTCGCGTTGGTGAATCTGCATTATTGGAATTAAATATCCACAATATGCATCCTGAATTGATTCGTCATATTGGTAAAATGAAATATCGTTCTAGTTATGGACAAAACTTATTGCACCATTCAATAGAAGTTGGATGTTTATGTGGTGTTATGGCAGTTGAATTAGGATTAGATGTCAATATGGCAAAAAGGGCAGGATTGCTTCATGATATTGGTAAATGCGTAGATAGAAATATCGAAGGCCCACATGCATTATTAGGATATGATCTAGCCAAAAAATATCGTGAACATCCAGTAATTTGCAATGCAATCGGCGCCCATCACGAAGATATGGAAATGGAAACCGCGATTGCTGTTATTGTTCAAGCTTCTGACAGTATAAGTGGTGCCCGCCCTGGAGCAAGACGTGAATCAGTAGAAAATTATGTGAAACGTTTAGAAAAATTAGAAGAATTAGCTACTGCATTCGAAGGAGTAACCAAAACATTTGCTATTCAAGCTGGACGTGAAGTAAGAGTGATAGTTGAACCAGATAGAGTAGATGATTTAAGAGCAGATCAAATAGCTCATGATTTAGCTTCTCAGATAGAAAATTCTATGGAATATCCTGGACAAATCAAAGTTGTCGTTATCAGAGAAAGACGTAGCATGTCTTTAGCAAAATAAATTCACCATTCATAAGAACATAGGATAGAAATAATGTCTTCAACATTTATTATATCGGCTAAAAGAACCCCAATTGGTGCATTTTTAGGTTCTCTTTCTACATTTTCAGCACCACAATTAGGTTCTATTGCCATTAAAGCAGCTATGGATGCAGCAGGTTTGCCATTAGATTCAGTTAGTGAAGTTATTATGGGAAATGTATTAACTGCTGGAGTTGGCCAAGCACCTGCAAGACAAGCCGCTTTGGGAGCAGGTTTACCAGACAGTGTTCCTTGTATGACAATCAATAAAGTGTGTGGAAGTGGTCTAAAAGCTGTTATGCTAGCAGATCAAGCAATTAGATGCGGTGATGCAGAGATTGTAATCGCTGGTGGACAAGAGTCTATGACAAATGCTCCATATTTGTTACCAAAGGGAAGAACTGGCTATAGATATGGAAATGGACAAGTAATTGATTCGATGCAATATGATGGATTAACTGATGCTTATCAATTTCAACCAATGGGTGATTTTGCTGAGAATTGTGCATCTGATTGTAATATTACTCGATCAATGCAAGATGAATATGCGATTATGAGTTATCAAAGAGCAATTGAAGCACAAAAGTCTGGTGCTTTTGCTAATGAAATTGCTCCTGTTCTGATTCAAGATAAAAAAGGAACAATTTCAATAGATACTGATGAAGAACCAGGTAAAGTACGTTTTGATAAAATTCCTGATTTAAAGCCAGTTTTTAAAAAAGATGGTACAGTTACGGCCGCAAATGCAAGTTCTATAGATGATGGTGCAGCTGCAATCGTATTAGCTTCACAATCAGCAGTTCAAAAACATGGATTACATCCGATTGCAAAAATAGTTGCTCAAGTATCTTTTGCCCACAAACCTCAAGATTTTAATACAGCACCTATCGAAGCAATTAAAAAAGTATTAGAAAAAGCACATCTCACAATAGAACAAATTGATTTGTTTGAAGTAAATGAAGCTTTTGCTGTTACAGCATTATCTGCTAAAAATCAATTAGATATTCCCTTAGAAAAAATGAATATACATGGCGGAGCTATTGCTTTAGGTCATCCAATCGGAGCATCAGGTGCAAGAGTTTTTACTACTTTGCTACATGCTCTAAAAAATCATAATAAAAAGTATGGATTAGCAACACTTTGTATTGGCGGTGGCGAAGCAAGTGCTGTAATAGTAGAATCACTTTAGAAAAAACAAAAAAATAATGGCAGTCTTTGAAATAAGGACTGCCTTTTTTTTTCTTATCATTACGATGAATTATGAATCAGATTATATCAATGTTTAAGAAGTTTGATACGGAATCAATACATTTTAATTCTGCTTCTTTTACCGATAGAATTAATCATGAAAAACGTGCTTTTACTCAGTTTCAGTCTATGGATTATGCGCAGTATAAATCCCTTAGAATTGCATATTTATTAGAAGAAATATCTACAGAAAATTCTGCTTTAAAAACCTCGATAATAGAATATGTTTCTGCTTTTAGGCCTTCGATTGCGATTTATGCTGGATCTTTTAATCCATTTCATCTAGGACATTTAAATATTGTTCAAAAAGCCTCAACTATCTTTGATAAAGTTATCATCGCAAGAGGAATAAATCCTGAAAAAGAATTCTCATTGGAACAATGGTCTAGTGGACTTATTTCAGGATATCAAATACTGGATTTTAAAGGTTTATTAACAGATATTATTAAAGAGCAAAGTATCACTGCTAATATTACTTTGGTGAAAGGATTAAGAAATGGGGATGACTTAGATTATGAGGTAAATCAATTGAGATTTATGGAAGAAATGTATGCTGAGTTAAAGACAGTATTTATTCAATGCGATAAAGAATATGAACATATCTCTTCTTCTGCTTTAAGGAATTTAGAGAGAATTCAAATAGGGCTAAGTAAAAAATATATACCCTGATTTCAAGAGCACACAGGGGACTCTAATAATACAATTTCTTTATTATCAGCATCCATAGAGATAGAAACTCCAAACGGTAATGTCAGTTTCTTAGCAATATGTCCATAGTCAATATTAGCTAAACTTGGTTTATTCATTTTCAGAGAATACTCTGTAAGAATATCTTGATAATTTCTTTGTGGAACGCTTGTAATTGGATTGTTTGGTGGTGTAAATTGACCAAACAATAATCCATTAGTCTTAGATAAGATTCCATTAAGCTCTAATTGACACAGCAATCTGTCAACTTTATATTGCTCTTCTCCAATGTCTTCTAATAACAATATCGTATTGCTAAACTCAGGAAGATACTCTGAACCACACAAAGAAGCAATCAAACAAAGATTCCCGCAAATTAACCTACCTTCGGCAAGACCAGAATGAATAGAAAAACTATCCTGTGTAGGAATAGTTCTTTTCTCGCTTGTATTCATCAAGATATCCCATAATGATGATTCAGTAAATGGATCGATAGAATCTGCCATATCTACCGAAGGCATTGCTCCAGAAAAAGTAATGAGTCCTGTTTTTTTTAAAATAGCACATTGCAAAGCTGTTGTGTCAGAAAATCCTACAAAAACCTTTGGATTTGCGACAATCACATCATAATTGATATATGGAAGCATTCTGGCAGTTCCATAGCCACCGCGCGCGCAAAAAATTGCATCAACAGAAGTATCAGAAAACATAGCTTCAAGATCATGTATTCTTTCTTGATCGGTTCCGGCTAAGTAACCAGCATAAGATGCAAGGGCAGAATTTCCCAGTTTTACAGTAAATCCTTTCTGTTCTAAATAAGAGATACCTCTTTGTAAGCGTTCTGGATCTCTTTGAGGAGATGCAGGAGAAATAATGCCAATTGTATCTCCTACTTTTAATGCTTTGGGTTTTATAATCGTATTCATCTTACATATTCTTGATAGTATTCATAGCAATAAATGCACGTGGAATTGCTAATAGTTTTTCTGAAAAGCTTAAATGAGCTCTTTTTAAGAAAGGGTTGAAATTCATCTTAGCTATTTTGTTCAAAATTCGTCTATAATTTGTGCTCATCAATTGAACAGTTAATCTGCTATCCTTTTCTAAATAGCCAATTCCAATGTCGGCACTATCATAATATGTATTAGCTCTTTCGATTTGGAATTTCATAAGTTCAATTAAAGCGGGTGTATATCTTTTATTAAGAATATCTTCTTCTGAAATTCCATATGATTTCAATTCATCCAAAGGAATATAGATTCTCCCTCTATCCGCATCTTCAGAAATATCTCTGCAAATATTAGTTAATTGCATAGCTATTCCTAAATCTATAGCATGTGCTAAAGCTTTTGGAGAGCTATACCTAAAAATTTCTGATGTCATAAGGCCAACTACAGAGGCAACCTTATAACAATATGTATAAAGATCTTCGAATGTATTAAATCTATCTAAATAGGTATCCATTAAAACACCTTCAATAAGTTCTTCTGGAAGATGTTTAGGAATAGAGTAGTTTTTAAGAGTATCTGCCCAGGCAATCATTACTAAAACTGTGTCATGATCATGATTATTAAAGTCTATTTGGCCATTATATACATTCTGAATAGCAGATTGCCAATTAGAAACTAATATCCTGATATTCTCCTGCAAAGTTCCATGGGGTGCATTATCTACCAAATCATCTACATATCTACAAAAAGCATAGACTGCATAGCAGGCTTTCCTTTTTTTATAAGAAAGAAAGTAGCTGGCAAAGTAAAATGTCTTAGCGCATGTATATGTTATGTTCTGACAATACTTATAAGCATCTTCTACTAAAGCTGGATTTGTAGTATTTGGCTTTTTCATAATTAGAATCCAGCTGAAATGCCAAATCGTAATGTTCTTCTAGTAAGATACCGAGCGGGATTAAAAGGATAAGGACTTAATGGAGATTGTAAATCTGGATATTTGGGATCATTTAAACCAAGTGAAGTTGGGTCTCCAAATTCATAAGATCTTCCAGTAACGGGATTGATAATAGTAGAATTTTTATTGTCGAATAGATTTATCACTTCAAAAGAAAAAGTAACTCTGCTACCAGACCACATGAAAGTTTTCTGAAGATTGAGTTCTACCCACCACCAATTTTGTCCAATAGCACCTAAAGGGTTTTGTTCATCTGTTCTGTATACGGGCCTTCCATTATCTAGTACTTGTTGATTGCCAGTATTTGGGTCTATTACTGGTATTTGGGCTGTATATCTCATTCCAGACTGATAAAAGAATCTAATATATGCATTGATATTATCTAGGCCTTCTATATCAAAAAGTGGTTTATTTTTTGGAACAATAAAATTTGCAGTTGCATTTACTTGTAAAGGTCTATCCCAGGGCATAAAATCTTCGGTAATCCTTTCTGCCGAAAGACCTCTATCTACTAAGGCAGCTTGTTCAGCAGAGCTGGATTTACCTGTAACAACAGAATATGTGCTCGAGATAACACCAGTAAACCAATCGCCGATTCTTTTTTTGTATTCAATTTCTAATCCTCTAGAACGCGCATAATCGCCATTAATATATGTTGTAAAAGATCCACCTAAAAGTCTTGGATTTTGATTTTGGATGCGTCTAGAAGTTACATAGTCAAATATATCTTTATAATATGCAGTTATAGTTAACACATCATTTTCAGTTAATTGATTTCTTATTCCAAGTTCATAACTTATTGTAGTTTCAAAATTCAAATCTGGATTGCCATATCGTTGAAACGTTGAATTAGCTGCTTGAGGCATCAGTTTTGCATATACAAACTGAGGTCTTGGTAGTTTGTTGAAATGTCCATAACTAAAGAATAACATTTGATTTTCTGTAATTGGATGCGAAACTCCTAGTCGAGGGCTTAAACGAGCTTTCCAATGTCTGCCAAATAATTCGAAAGTTCCATTATTATATGATTCCCTTTGAAAGTCGGTAATTGTAGGAATATTAACATTTGCGATTGCACTATCAACAAGTAAGCCTGGTGCCCAAACATCCATTCTTATTCCATAATTAAGAATCAACCCCTTAAATGATATATTGTTTTGGATATATAATGCCCCAATAGTTGTATTAGTTTTAAAGATATCATTATTCAAACCAAGTGGGCCAAGCCAAGGAGAAAATATTTCAGCCTGTTGAAGTTCTTGAAAGCGGAATTCTGCGCCTGCTTTTATTTTATTCTTTTCAGAAATATAGCTTGTTAAGTCTCCTCTTAGAGTCCATTCATCCATATAATGTTCGCGCCAAATATTACCATTTCCTGTGTCAAAAAAACCATCACCAGGAATAATTCCCAGCCTGGTGGAATCACCTGTTTCATAGTATTCAGCAGGAATTTGTGGGATATCTTGTGGTTCTCTATAATCAGAATAATTTTTACCATTAGCATCTACTTTAAGATGAGTAAAGAAATTACTTATTCTTAATTCATATAGTGTTGATGGCCCTAATGAATGATAAAAAGTAATAGAATTTAATTTTTGTATCGTTGCATAGGTTAAAGCACCTGCAAAATTACTTTGAAAATTAAACTGATATCCTGGATCAGGAACTACATATTCAAGATTTGTTTGAACAGTTCTGGTATTTTGATTCATTCCCATACTATTTGTATGTGTATATGCTAAGCGCATAGAGGGAGAGATAATCCAAGACAGTTTGCCCATAATATTCACGCTATTGTCTTGTCTTAAAGACATCCAAGGATGTACCAAAGTAGAGCGAATTGGAACCCTTGCAAATTCAGGAGTTAAATCATCAGAGAAATTTCCATAGAAATTAAGGAAAAAGCTAAGTTTCCCAGGTAGTTGAAGTCCTAATGCAGGTAATAGACTAGTTGTAATTGGCTCTGGGCCTCCAAAAGTAAATTCTGCGATATCCGTAGCGAATGAAGAATTGGTGTCTTTGTCAAATGGATTTCTATTAAATAATCTTTGAGCTCTTCTATACGATGCAGTTCCTTCGTATTTAGATGCTCCATCTCTTGTTTTTATATTTACTATACCACTAGTTGCTTGGCCATATTCAGGATTAAATCCGCCAGTTATTACTTCTACTTCTTGAAGCGAGTTTGCAGAAAGTTGTAGCCCAAATCCTGTGCCGGCTAGTGGGTCTTGAACTGAAACACCATCTAATAAATATGCAGCCTCATAGCCCCGGCCTCCACGAATAAATATTTCTTTGTTCTGGGATGTTAATCCTGTTTGCTGTGTTAGCACATCTGTAACATTTTCGGCTACCATTTGCTGTATATTTTCTCTGCCAACAGATCTTAGACTTTGAGTTTCTTCTACATCTACTAGAGGTCTTTCACCAATAACAATAATATCTTTATCCAAAGAAACTTTTGATTCTTCCATGGTAAAATTAAGTGTTAGAGTATCTTTTTTGCCTATAGAAATCCCTGTTTTCTTTATAGTTCTAAATCCTA
>JALRHN010000107.1 GCA_023259575.1 Candidatus Kapaibacterium sp.
ATTAACAATATCAAAAAAAAACATTAAGTAAGCTTAGATAAAATTGAAGTGAAGATGTAATTATAGACTCAGAGTTTTAATCTCTTACACACAGAATTCAACACAATTATTTATTTATACATTTATAGAATGCGCATGAGATTATTTTTACTAGGTATGATGATGTGTTTTATGATTGGAGGTGCACAAAGTGCATACGGACAATCTTTCCTTGGTCTTGGATTAGGGGCTGCATCACCACAAACACAATATGTAGACCAGTCCAATTTAGGATTACATGGAGAACTACAATATGGCTTGCATCGATATTGCAAGTTATGGCCAGTATTCACAGTTAATTATGGTAATTATCAACCAATTGATAGTTTAGAATATACTAGCCCGAGAATCTATTCCTTACCACATGTACTCAATGTTCAAGCTAATGTTCGTTGGTTCCCTTGGGGTGCACCAACAGTACCCTTATATGTAGGAATTGGTACTGGCCTCTCAGTAATAGTGGGTACAGATAAAGAGGGGAAAGTAGGTATGCCAGGAACATTAGAGGCTGGATATTTATTCAATTATGAAAATCCATGTTGTGATTGGTTTATAACTCTTTCTGCACGATATACAACCAATAATATGCTTCGAGATAAGGATCGTCCTCATTTGTCTAGCCTTGCAGGTATGGTTCATTTCAGCATGCCACTAGGAGGAAAATAAATGAAAACATCAATTAAAATCCACGTATTGTTGGCATTGTGTTGTTTAGCATTTGTTGGCTGTTCATCTGTACCAAAAGATAATGAGCAAACTACATATGAAGATGCTGTTCGTATCAAACCAGAGTATTCAGCACAATATTTTCAAAAAGCACAAAATGCAGCTAATCGAGATGGAAGAACATTAAGAGGGTATGTATCTCATATACAGATTATGAGAGATTCTGCACAAAATTCTATTGATACTGTTTTTGCATTTCAGGATAAAATAGATACCACATTATCCTCCAAAGGAATATTAATTCCTTTAAAACATATGGAAACGATACCCGAGTTATTCCCTGGGATTCAGACAGATTCTTTAGGTGGATTTAATTTAGTAGAGAGTTTCCATGTTACTAAACAAATTCCATTGATAAGAAAAATACCTTTACAAACTGTAAAACCATGTAATTGCGATCCATTGGATTTAAGTTTCGGTTTAAATTTACGCTTAGGTTTGGGTATAGATGCTGGCTTGAATTTGCATTGTTTTGATAGAGAATATTCTCCAGTATTTTTAGGAGCATTAGGCAATGCTTCTATGTTCAATGATGGTAATGCATTGGTAGATCAAGGGAAAATTCATGTTATTGGTGATGTAATAGCAGGCGCACGTTTAGGAAAAGATCAAAGATGGATGCTTGGATTTACATATTCATCTGGAATTCAAACTGTAAATGCAGGAGCAATAACTTCATTATTAACAAATTTAGATACGCTTATTACTATACCTCGTCCGATGGTGCTTTTAACTGGACGTTATTATTTTAATCCGCCTAAAAATGTTATAGAAAAGAAAGCTAATCAGAGCTTTTTTTATATAAATGTTAATAATGGTGAAAGTGAAGGTTCATCTAAAGCAGAACAAGAATTAAACGAAATGAAATCGACAGATAATTGGTTTAAGGCAATCTTTGGTTGTATTAAACCATATACATATGGTGAATTTGGGATGTCTTTTGATGCTCAAACCAAAAATGCCTGGCAGATGTCTGCTGGAGCAACATGTAATACCTGTGTAGCTAAGATTAAAGAAGCTCAAGCAAATGGAGAAATTGATCTTGATTGGTCTTTACCATTAAGTTATGGAATGGGAATAGGACTGGATATTCCAATTTTACCATTTGTAGATATAGAATTAGATTTGGGTTATCGTAGTATTGCTGTAGGAGATTCATTTAGTCTTTTAGGTTTTGCTGATATCCCAGGAACACGAAGAATAGGAACATTTCAATTGCGCTTAGGAGTAATTTATTAATGAAAACATATCAATTATTGTTATTAAGTTTATGTGTGCTAAGTTTTAATGGTTGTGGAGATTGCTTTGTTCCAACACCAATAGTACCAAATGAAAAGCCAATTGTTAGAGAAGCAACCATTGCGGTATTTAATTCTGCAATTGATACTGTAAATAATAGAACACCTGTTCCAGACTTTAATATTGCTACATTTAGATTCCCCTATTCTTCATACTCTTCCGGGGACTTGCCCAATAATCAAAAGTTCTCTGCTGGGCCTTGGACATTTGTAGAAAAAGATTATCCATTAACTGGATATACAACAACATATACATTTAATTCACCTCCAAATTCATTAATGGATGGCGATATTCTTGTAGAAAGTGTCACATTACCACCAAATTCAATTGAACCAGAAACCAGATTACGTTTTAAAGGGAATGTATTTCCAATTGATACTTCTTTAAAAACAGATGATGCGAATATTTTTGCTACATATGTACAAAATGTGGGTAAACAATCAAATCCTGGATCTAATTTGGCTTTTTGTGCTTTTTACGATGCATCTGCTTTAACATATAAGCAAGATTCAACTGGGAATAATTATTCGATAGTGGCAAATAATCCGACAGGAATTCCTAAAACATTTATTTATCCTAGTTCTTGGCCATTAAATATTAAAACTTTAAGTGTATTACCTCCATTTAAAAATGCAATAGCCAATGATTTATCAAATTATAGCGTACGTTTTAACATTGGTGATGTGTTTTATTATAAAGCACAAAATGGAACAAACTTCTTTGTGTTGATATCAAATATTCAAGAAGGAGTATTGGCACCAAAAGTAAGAAGGGTGACAATTAAGTTTGCAGAAGCATATAAATGTGAAGAATGTAAAGAGAATTAAGAAAAAACTATGAAAAAATATATTTATACAAGCATGTTGTTTTGCTTTGCTTTATATGCAATGATACAAGCAACAGATAATAATACTTCGAAAGTAGTGATAAAGAAAACACCTTCTATTTTAGGTACTTCTGTCAATACAAAAGATGATGATTTTGCAGCAGGAACAGAAACCCCGCATGATCAAAAAGAAATAAAAAAATATGATACATTATTGATAACCTCTAATACAAATAAAAGAGAAAGAGTGTATCAGGTTCCATTATCGTTGATTGATAGTATGGGACAAGTCAAAACAGAAAGAATAGTACTTCATGATATGCCTGAAGAATTTGTTCGGCATTCAGGTACGGTTACACCGGGTGCTTTTTCATTAGTATTTGCATCATCTGCTGCTATTGATTCTACTGTTGCTAGTTTTTTAGGAGCATCAGGAAGTAAAGTGCAAGGCGGAAGTGATTTATTCGAAAATTTTGACAAGAAAATTAGAAATTTATCAGAATTAAATTCTACAGCTTGGGATGCACATCCAACGATTGGCATTCATGAAGCATCTGGAATGGAATTATTAGTATTTAGCTCAGATAGAATGTCACCTGAAGGCTTCTCTGCCCCATATGAAAATGCAATGTATACCGTAAATGGGATTGAAAGAAAAGGAAATGCAGATTTATTTATTTCTTTCAGAAAAATTGGAAAAGGAACAGAGTGGAGTAAACCAATAAATCTGAGATTATTCCAAGGTGATGGATTAATAAATTCTCCAGCCAATGAATATTCTCCATTTTTATACTGTATAGATGGAAATCCACATCTGATCTTTTCATCCAATCGAACTGGAAACTATGAAATCTATTATTCTACATTACAAATTTCATGGGATAGTCTATCTAATAATGGTAATCTATCAATGATTATAGATAGTACATTTACATTAGGAAATCCTGAGGACTCAGTAAATACAGTTGCAATGGAAATGTTTCCATATATAAAATATCCTCATATGGATACAACAGATGTACAACCTGTAGAAAGAGAAATGTTCTTTTCATCTAATAGAATGTCTATTATATCACCTGATACAGCCAAAAAATATGGATATGGTGGATTAGATCTTTATAAAACTAAAGCTACATTTTTTTGTGGGATAAAAAAACCTGAACCATGTTTGCCATGCCAACCATGCGATCCAAATTATCCATGCGAACAACCCCCAAAACCATGTCCTGTAGCCTATAATGTAACATTAATCAATGATAATGGAAATGATACTTCTGTTAAAAATGGCGTATTAGAAGTATATATTGATGGTAAAATGAAAGAGATTAAAGGGAATACCTTTACATTGAATATATCATCAGATTCTATGAAAAATTATCAACAAGGCATAGCAATTAAAGCGAATGGATATTCATCATTCAATACAAAGCCATGTAAGAACTTAGAACCCATCTTAACAAATTATAATGGTTATGAGATTACCAGAACGATTGAACAAATATTGTCAAAATCACGAAAAGAACAATATGATTCTATGGTTCAGGATAAATCAGTAAAAGCAGCCAGAACAGCTAGGGTATATGATACGCTACCAAAGGATAATTTTAATATTCCTCAATTAAGAAAAAAATTAAATGAGAGAATTGATATTACACCAGAAATGAGAATTCGAGTTGGTAGAGACACTACAATCTATATTGATTCTATGCCACCATTAAGACAAGCCAGATTTACAAGATCAGTGTCCTATAAAGATACGATCTATACATATGATACAGTAGGTATAGCAAGTTCAGTAAGACATATTGGTTCATCCAAAACCAAATTTTCAGAATTGAGGCTTCCATATATCATGGTAAAAGCAACAGATTCCTGTATGCCTATTATTGTACATGATACAATTCGTTTATATCCTCAATATGATAAATCACCGTGTTGTCTAGAATTAGATACTTTGCTGGTTTTTGGTTCACAAAAGAATGTCCCATATTTTCAAACAGCATTTTGGGAAGTTAATACTGTAAAAGGATATAGCGAGCATATCGATAGACTTAGAGATGGTGACTTAGAAAATGCATCTTGGATAGAACTTAATTGGAAGAATAAATATTGGGGAAATCGTAATGGAAATGAATCAACAGAAAGAATGAATATGCGTAGAGCAGATTATCGAGCTAAGGCTGCAATTATTGATAGAAATATCAAGAATATGGCCGATTCTACTTCTAAAGTTCTTAAGAATTTCTGGAAGATTTATGATAAAAATGATACTGCAAAAGTATTGATAACAATGACTGCTTATTCTGATATTAGGCCAATTACCGTTGGAAAATTTATCTCTCCAAATAATGTTCAATATATTTCATGTGCATTTGATACAGTGAATTATACATTTAAAAAACCAACTGCTATCCAGATAGCAAGTGGTGCATCATTAGTTGGACAAGATAATGATACACTTTCTAAATTAAGAGCGTATTATGGTTTTGAAGCCGTGATGCAACAACTAAAAAAGGATTCATTATTTAGTGAATTGCAAAGAAAAGGCTTGATTATTAGTCCTACGGATTTCACAAATCCATCAGATTATGAAAGAAAGCTAAAACAAGCTAGAATTATCGTTATGGCTGAAGGACAATATGTTGATACATCGATTCAACCTGAAATTCAAAAATATATAAGGGGTGAAAACAGTTATTATGACTTAGACGGTGTTCGTAGAGTAGATGTAACTGTCCGATTAATCAATATGCGTCCAGATTTATATGCATTTCCAGATTGTTGTGTAAAATGTAAATAAATACGAGTTAATAAATAAGCTGAATGGCCATTTCTAAGCAAAAAGAAATTAAATTGCAGGGTATATATTAATAAACCTGGAGATGGCCATGAAACGCTTATGTATTACTTTATTATCGCTTTTTGTTGTTGTTAATAGTGTAAATGTCTATGCAAAAAACACAGATATACCATCATTATTAAGCAATAGAAATTCTATCGAATTTATCGAGAATAAAGGGCAAATATTAGATCAAAAGGGGAATGTAAATGATAAAGTTTTGTTCATGGCACATATACCTGGTGGGGCAGTATATGTAAAAACAAATGAAATTAGTTTTGCTAATTTTGATACCTCAAAGCAAGCCAGCAGACAGGTTTATAGGGTAGACATGAGATTTAATGGGGCAAATTCACATCCAATTTTTCAAGGAATTGACGAATATTCAGATAAGAATAATTATTTCCTTAAACATTGTCCAAATGGAATAACAAATGTATCTAAATACAAAAGAATTGTCATAAAAGACATCTATCCACATATAGATTTTATTCTATATCCTAATCTGAACAATAGCATACAATATGATTTCATCGTAAAACCTGGTGGAAATCCAGATATTATTTCATTATCATTTTCTGGATGTTCAGATATACATCTATCTGAATCTGGTTCTTTACAGCTTTTAACACCTTTCGGAACTATTGAACAAGGTGCTCCTAGAACATATCAAGACCAAGAAATTGCATCCTCATTCATTGTGAATGCAGATAATACAGTCTCTTTTAAAGTAGATGCTTTTGATCATAATCAATCATTAAGAATCGATCCACCAACTAGAATGTGGGGAACATATTTTGGAGGAGCAGGAGCAGATATTGGGTCAGATCTTGCAATTGATCAAGCTGGAAATATATTTATATGTGGACAAACAAATTCTACTTGGGGAATTGCAACAAATGGTTCGCATCAAACTAATTTATCAGCAAATACCGATGGTTTTATTGCAAAATTTAATAATACTGGCGTAAGGCTTTGGTCTACATATTATGGCGGTACTGGAGACGATATAGCCCAAGCAATTGCAATTGATAATGCATTAAATGTTTATATATGTGGAACTACAAATTCAACAGCATCAATAGCAACAGCAGGTGCGCCCCAAACTGTATTAGGAGGTAATAATGATGCATTTTTAGCGAAGTTTACAAATAATGGTACAAGAACTTGGGGAACTTATTTAGGTGGTTCTGGAGATGATAAAGGCTTATCTATTAAAACAGATGCATCTGGGAATATTGCAATTTCAGGATTAACAAATTCTGCTAATGGAAT
>JALRHN010000108.1 GCA_023259575.1 Candidatus Kapaibacterium sp.
AAGGATTGCAAGTTCCCAAGTGCCATCTTCATTGCGAATGAAGCAGTTTTGCGCAAACTTTTGAACGCCAACATACCCAAGCTTCTTCCATGGACACTGATTTGGGTCAGTATGACCAATGCGTGTGATGCGGTTGTTAAACTCAGCATCTGGAAATGGAGTGAGAACAGTCTTTCCCTTCTCAGAACCATCATACTTATATGAGCCATACTCAACGAAACCATAAGGAAGACCTACGAGACGAACCTTATGAGTAATCTTCGACTCAGAGGTCTTTGACAGAGAGAAGTTTACGAACGTGGCCTTCTTGTAAGTGCCACCATTTGACGAGTTGTTGTACGTTTGTTGAGTGCGCTCTCCGATGATGTCTCGGGCAGAGCTGAAAGTATACGACATAATTTGTTTTTTCTCCTAATAATAAAAGCTAGGCTTTTTCACTAACGACTAATAATACCACACTAATTAGAGACTGCAAGTTATTTTGAGTTATAATTGAAACTATTTATTCTTACTTCTCTACTAGGTGTTTTTGGAACATCAATTGACCTTGTTGAGGGGTCATAAGAAATGCTCGCACCTTCACTATACATGCCATTATTAATCTTTGCAATAGCTAATCTCTCTCGATATAACCGTTCCATTTGTAAAGAATTAAATTCAATTGTTTTAACGGTGTAATCTAAAAATGTAGCTACTCTTTTTGCTTGGGCGATAGCAATGCTAAGTCTGTTTGTGTAAAAAGTACCAACAGCATCTTTATCATGTTTTGCGCCTTCTGCTAATTTGACAGTCATCTCTTTAATATTTTTTTGAGCATTTGTCAAAATCTCTGTATGAGCATTTACAATATCTACAAATGCTCTAATTCTATTTCTATATCTCACAAAATTTGCATAAGTTACATAGATAGAATCCAAATTATAATTATCTTGATGAGGTAAATCAAGTTCCCAAGAATTGATTTCTTTACGAATTTGTCCTTCATCAAAACTAGGAAGCATCTTAATTGCATCAAACCAAGCTTGACACTCTTCCTTAAAATCTTCAACAGTAATTCCTCTAAGCTTATTACCAATTTCTTTTGAAAAATCCAGAGCAGAATAATCGATAGTGGGCATATTTTCAGCCCACTCAAATTCAACTCCCTTTAGGATATCTTTTTTTGATAATAATTCTTGTTCAAAGTCGTTATCTAAATCGTTTTCAAAATCTTCCATAATTTACCTCAATCAAATAAATCATCATCAAAAAGCTTAGAGGATGAATTCAGTTTTCTTTCAACTGGTTTCGATTGTCTTATAATCTTACCATCAGTCTTATCAGTTAGAATTTCCGGTGCTGCAGAAACAAATTTCCTTTTAGCGTCTCTTAATTTTTGCTTTTCTAATTCATTTCTTTTTTCAACAACACTATCCCAGAAATCTAGAAAACTATCTATATCATAAAACTTCTGGCCTTGCAACAAACAATCTAAAGCACCATTCTCTGCAAGCGCCTTAACCATACCACGATTAGGTCGAGCTCTTGCAGCAAAATCTTCTAAACTATCAAATGGCTGTAATTTTATAAGATCATCGACCCTAGTTCCAACGCCCTTGATCGAAGTTAATGGAAGCATAATATCTCCCTTTGTATTAACTAATGTTGTTGTTCCAGATTCATTGATAGAAGGTTTAGAAATTTGAATGCCATCTAATGCACATTCTCTCCTATAAATAGCAAGCTTATCCTCATCATCCTTTTCCACATGTATCGCTGAAGCCATCCATTCGTTAGGATAATAAAGTCTTAGCCAAGCATTCCAGTAAGACAGAATAGCGTATGTACAAGCATGGGATTTGTTAAAAGCATATCCTCCAAACTTTTCCATAAGAGACAAAACTTCATCTACAGCCTTCTCAGGTATTTCTCTTTGGATAGCTTTTGTCCTAAATAAATTACATGCATCATCAAAATCTTTTCCTGACTTCTTTGAGATTGCTTTACGTAGTTTGTCCACCTCTAGCCAATTAAATCCAGCCATATCTCGTGCCATTTCCATTGCTTGCTCTTGATAAACCATAATTCCATATGTCACAGATAAATGTTTTTCAATAATAGGATGAGCATATTTAATTTCATGAGGTCTAGATTTACCTTGTGCATAAACAGGAATATAATCTTTAGGACCTGGGCGAAACAGAGCAACAACAGCAATAAGGTCGTTCGTGCAAGTAGGATTAATTATTTTTAACGATTCTTGCATACCTTTTGAAGCACATTGGAAGACAGATGAAGTTTTACCTTTGGCATATATATTCTTAAAAACCAAAGGATCTTCAAGAGGTATTTCATTTAAAATAAGTTTTTTGCCATGACGTTCTTCTATTAATTTAAATGCATAATCAATCTGTCTTAAATTTGCCAAGCCGAGATAATCATATTTAACTAGGCCAACTCTTTCACAATGCTTCCACTCTAATGCAGAACAAATTGTGCCTTTAGAATTTTCAATAGGAGTAGATTCAGAAATTCTATTCTTAGATATCAAAACACCAGCAGCATGAATTCCAAAATTGCTAATAGTACCAACAAGTTTTTTAGCAGTATCAATTTCTTCTCGCCAAACACTATAATAATATTTAAATTCAGGTGATTCTAACAGAGCTGAATCAATTGTAGTATCAGGCATTTTTGGAATTGTAGCAGTAATCTTCAAAGCTTCTTGATGGACATTAGCACCAAATTTGTTGTTAAATCTTTCAGAAGTTTTCAGAGCACTAAGTACAGCAGCTTTTGCCTTATAAGTACCCCATGTTCCAATTTGAGCTACATTTTCCTCACCAAATCTATTCTTAGCCCAATTAATAATCCTGTCTCTTTTAGAATCATCAACATCGGTATCTACATCGGGTAGTGGAGCAACTTTGGCAATTTTAAGATCTGCCTCAGGAGCTTGATTTGACATACCTGAAGCAAGAGCAACCCAGGATTGTGCAATATTATCTTTAACTTCAATTTTATTATCTATCATCTCACACATATAAGAAGATAAACCTTGATTCTCTAATACCCATAATTCTTTAGCAATTTCAGGTTCTTTATGTGCAAATTCTGGATGATCAAGAAGCCATTGATCAGTTATCTTTTTAAGTCGCAATGAGGCTAAAGATTGATCAGCAATTCCATGATTCTTGATATATTCTTTAGATGAATATTCTTTGAAGTCAATTTCATATTGTGTACCACGACCTGGGTTTAGAAATCTTTCAAATAACAATCCCCATTTAATAGGATCCACGGGGCAAACTTCAAGGCAAAAATTCACTAATGATCCAACACCAGAACCACGAATACCAAAAAGAATCTCATCACCCTTCATGAATTCAACAAGTTCACGTTGAATCAAAAAGTAATCAGTCACACCCATATGCCAGATTTGCTTTAGTTCATATTTCAATCTATCTTTGTAAGTTGAATTCTTATCAAGACCAGCACGTTTAAGTCCAGCAAGAGAAAGATATGCTAAATAAGCTTCATTGTCCTTATGATATGGAAGATTCTTAGATTTAAAATTATTAAAAGCTTCATTATTTTTAGGAATAATTGCTGAAGGAAGAAGATGAGGAACATCAATTTTAAAATAATCTTCAATAGAATCAGCTAAGTCCAATGTGTTATAAAGAGCTTCTGGTTTCTTATTAAATATCTTCATCATGTCATCAAAAGATTTTAAGAAAAATTGGTGACTTCCATAAGCTTCTTTCTTACCATTCTTTTTAGCAACACCAGAAGAAGCCTCACGTAGATCCCTCATTTGAATTAAAATATCGTGAAGCTTCCAATCTTGAGCATCTAAATAGTGAACGTCATTAGAGGCAACATACTTTACATCATATTTGTTTGCAAGTCTCAATAGCTTTGGTAAATTAGATTTCTGTTCTTCAATGCCGTGATACTGAAGTTCTATAAAGTATCTATCACCATAAAGATCCTTAAATTTACTAACAACATTATTAGACTCTTCTTCATCATCTTTAATTAATGCCTGAGATAGTTCACTAGCAAGACAGCCAGATAAAGCTATTACGCCTTCTGAATGCTTTTCTAAAACGCTCCAGTCAACTCTTGGAGAATAATAAAATGCGTTAGGATCTGCTCCATATTCAGTAATTCTAAGAAGATTCTTATATCCAGTTTCATTTTGGGCAAGCAATGTTAAATGATTAAGCTTCTGCCTTCTATTATCTTCTGTTCTGGATCTATCAAAGCGGTCTGGGCAAGTATAGACCTCAATACCGACGATGGGCTTAATAGTTGGATAATCTACAGAAGTAGTTCTACATCCATCAACAAAATCGCAGACACCACCCAACTTTCCATGGTCTGTTATTGCTGTGGCCTTAAAACCCATTTCACGAGCTTTTATTGCATAAGCTTGAGGAGATGGCAAAGCATCTTGAATTGAAAAGTGAGTATGGGCATGTAAATGAACAAAATCTTGTTTACTGTTACACATTATAAATTCCTTAGAGCGCCGTCAAAGACAGTCATACACTCATGATTAGTATAGAGATAGTTTACTTAGTTGTCAAGCTAAAATTTGGATTGAGCTTTTTCAATTCTTTTGGTCTAGTTTTAAGAGGTAAGCGATATGCCTCCAAAAATTGATAAGAATTAGGTAGTTGGGTTATTAGATTGCTGCCAGATAAATATGTTGCTTTGTTCTCTAATCTAAGAGCTTGATATGCTTCTGAAACAGGCTCAATCTTAATGTTTTTTAGCACTTTTACATGTGGGCAATCTCTTATGGCATTTCTTACAGTAGATTCAGATTGTCCTGTATTTTCACATAAAGATTTAATGCTAATAGGCCTCTCGTCAACATATCTAGATGCAATTAAACTTATCATTATATTCTTTACATCTTTGGTGTTTTTGTAGCCATGAGAATCAAACAGGCTTATAGGAATTACAAACGGTTCAGATCTATTAATGTTAAATTCAATATTGACACAAACTTTTTTCAACGAGATTATATAAAATATTTTCTTATCCTTTTTAGATCTATTCCAAAAAACATCTTCGCCTTTTTCTATTAGTTTGTAAATATGAGTAGACTGTAAACCCAAATATTCTGTAGTTAGACTTTTTAATGCACTAATATGAAATTGACCAGATGTAATGTCCATATTCCTTAGCATTGTCCATAATAGAAATTGAGACGTTAAATCAGTCTTTAAGAAATGAGAAACTAATTCAGGATTAAAGATTAAATTATCAGTCTTGAATTTTTGACCAGATGTGAGATAGTTTTTCAATTTCTTTTTCTGCTCCCTGACGAACTAAATACGCAATAATTTCTTCTTCATTATAATCCTTAAATACGCTTGAAAGAAGAGTTTTAGCAAAATGAAATCTATGAGCTGATTTTCCCTGAAGTCTGATATTCATTTCTATATAGTCAGGTGGATTTTTATAAGCTTCTTTAATCTCATCTATATTTGGTACTTGAATATTATTATCCCATATGTCTTTTTGCATGTTCTTTAACCTTATCTCCAATTTTGTTCCATATCAAATTAAGTTTATCTGTGTCATTAATATTATATGCATCATCTACATCTAAATATACCCTTTCAAAAAAATCATCTAAAAAGGGATACTTAATCTGATATTTATGAATTCTATCAGTAAGAGCAAAAAGATATGTATTTTTATTTAAACCACCAATTAAACCACTCGTAAAACTTCTATTTAAGTAATCGTTAATTGTGCTTCTGATTTTATTGACAGTTAAGGACATCTCATATTCTTCGGCTTGATCAGATATACCAGCACATATTGAAAGCTTTTGTATGGCAGCTGGAAAAGAAATAGACTCAATCTTTTGAACTAAATTAATTAAATTTCCAGTTTCACCACATCCAAAACAATTAAAATAATCAGATTCAAGATTGTAGCCAAAAGATGGAGACCTGTCGTTATGATCTGGAAAAGGACATGAACAATTTAGCCAGTTATTTCCAGACTCGACAAATTCTATATCGTATTCATTTTCCAAAAAAGCCCTAGAGTCTAGAGCTTTTAGTATTTCTTTAATGTATTCTTGAGAGTATTGAATCATTATAATTTCCAGCCAGATAAATCCATTGTATCGATAATAGAAGATGTATCAAGAGGAGTGAAGTCATCATCATCTTCGTCTTTTGAACTTCCAATAATATTAGTTGCCTTAATCTCAGCAGTTGGTTTATCAGTTTTTTGTCCATTAGATAGATCATGAAAAGCCATAATAGTTTCTTTTTCTCTTTCATCCATTTCTCTGATTTTATTGTATTCTGGATCTAAAGATATAGGAAATGGGAAGAAGTATGCATCTCTCATTTTGACAGGATGGACAATACAGTAATTCTTTTCACGATTAGGTTCAATAGCTACAGCATAGGTACAAAGGTGCAAAAGAGCTTGTCCTCCAGATGCAGCAGCCTGATCGTAAGACATGAATTTCTTATTTTCTTTTTGCTTTCTTGCATCACGAATTGTTTCTCTATTAATCTGTTGAGCTGTAATGACTGGAATGCTATATCGCTTTGCCATCTTAAATAATTCATTAACAGCCTTAGTTTGGTTTTCCCAATCTTTAGTAGCACCATTAGGATGTCTAACAGTCATATTTCCAATATAGTCAACAACAAGTAAATCTGGTTTTCCTTTTGTAGCAATAAGATCTCGTATTCGTGAGTCAATATACTCTGGCGTAGGATCTTCCATATTAACATCATATTCAAAATACGGACCTCCAGATTGTTTTTTCATTCCTTGAACAATTTTCTTCAATTCTTCTGGAGACAAACTTACGTCCTTAATTTGAGAATAAGGAATCTCATAAGTTAAAGAAATATGCCT
>JALRHN010000109.1 GCA_023259575.1 Candidatus Kapaibacterium sp.
AAAGCAATGTTACCAAATACAGAAAAAATCATTGCCGGATTAGAAAAATTATTGTCGTATTAATGATTCTAATCCTCATACTTAAAACAGAATAATGATAGATAAAAAGTTAGACATCATATTTTTTAAATTTCTCACATCTTATAGTTTTAGCATGTGATTACAATAATATGGCATATACTTTGCTCCTTAAAAATATCATATCAATGTTTTTAACAGAGGTATATTCGCAATTGAAAAAAAAAGTATTTCTTGTTGTATATACTTTGTGTCTTTCAATATTTGGAGGATTATGTTTAAATGTACAAGCACAAGATACAAGTAATAATCATCCATTTGCAATACCAAGAATAGGAATTCCAGACACAATGATGGTTTTTTCACCATCTAAGCCTTTATTTTCTGATACAATGTCAAGTACATTATATGCACATGTTTGGGGAGTAGAATTATTATTTTCTGGCAATGGATTTGGTGCTGGTTTTATGTATCAGAAATTGTTTTCAAAAAAAGTATCTGGATTTATCCATGTAGGAGTTTCAGGTGCAAGAAATACAGATGAAATTGAATATATAGATCCATATACAGGGTATCCTTTTATACCTGGAAAAGTTAATCGATTATTTTGTGCCCCGCTTACTGTGGGACTTCAATATAGATTATTCACTAATAGCATATCAGAAACGTTCAGGCCTTTTTTAAGTTGTGGTATTGGGCCTGCATTAATAGTTCAAGCAAAATATGATGACCCGTATTTTGCTTCAATAAGCAATGCAACATTGCATGGACGCCCAGCAGGGTTTTTAGGATTTGGCGCTGGAATAGGTAATGAAGCAAGAAGTATGTTATCTATTCAGGGAAGATATTATTATATACCTTTTGGTGACAAAGGATTAGAGAGCATTAAGGATATTCCCATTACAGATTTTGGTGGTTTTTTTATAGCATTGCAATTATTATTTAGCAAATAATTTTAGAGAGTTTTACAGTGAATAGGTTTGGTACTATCAGAGATATGCATATTCAACAAACGATAATGTGCTTCATCATTTTATCTGCATTTATTGGGGTTTCATGTGGGAATACACCGGAATCAAAACCAGTAATTACACTTACAAAACAACAAAAAGATTCTATCCTAAAAGTTAAGGAAGATGCCAAGCTAGCAGCTATTCAAGCACAAATACCTAAAATCACGTATCAAAAAATGGTGATACAAAATAGTAAACATCTAGATTCTATCAGAAAAGCATATAAAAAGGGTGATAGTTTAAATAGAATACCATATAGAGCATTTACAACTGTTAATAGAAAAGACTTACATTATTTCAGAGTTGGTGATACGGTAATTATTCCCAGCCTTATATCCTCTAATCTTACTGATTATTCGGTATTTCCAGCTGTATATCCAGCAGCAGACACAATTCCTAAAATCATTATAGTTTCAAATCATTGGCAAAGTTATGCATGTTATGAATATGGGAAATTGGTTCGATTTGCAGCCTGTAATACTGGTGAAGAAAGAAAAGCAACATTTCCTGGAAGATATGCACTCAATTGGCGACATATTTTACGCCATTCTTCTCTAAATTATAATTGGGTTTTGCCTTATACATGGAATTTTCATTTACAGGCTGGCTCTGCATTTCATCAATTTGATATGCCAGGTAGACCTGTTTCCCATTCGTGTATTCGCCAGTTTATGGATGATGCTAAATGGTTGTTTTATTGGGGCCAAGGTGCAAAGATAATGCCAGGCACAAGAAGATATATCCCCCTTTCAGGAACACCTGTTATTATTATGGATATGTTCGACTTCAGAAGGAAAAAAGGAGGTCCTTGGTGGGATATTCCTGATAATTCAATAAAAATAACATTGCCAGACAATCCACTTAATTTTGAGGAAGCGTTAATACCTATTTCTCAAATCCCAGTGGCTTCACGAGGTAGTTTAAGAAATAAAGAGCGTTATATTACTGCAGAGGATACCCTTAGAGCACGCGGTACAATTAGAGCTGATATTAAGTTAAGGCCATCAATTCAGTACAATAAAAGAAAAAAACCAAATGTGAATGGGACAGCTCCTACTATTCCACAAGCAACAAGTTCTATTCAAACACCTAAATAATGATTTTTTGTTATGAAAAGGAAACATACAGAATACTTCGTAAGTTTGTATGAAGTTTTCTCTTTCTCTGGTTCACATTCTACCTATGAATTTTTCTACATTTGATGCTATTCTTAATTCTGTTTTTCCATCAGAAACCGCATGGAAAGAAGATAAAATTGGAATTCACATAGATATCTATCCTCAAGATACATCAATAGTCAAAGTACTTATTGCTTATGAAATTAATGATGAAGTTGTAGAAGAAGCCAAGCATCATAATGTTCAGCTAATTTGTGCTTTTCATCCATTAATATTTAATCCCCTTTCTACGATTATAAGCAATGATCGAATTGGAAAATTAGTTCATACTTTGATACAGTCACATATTGGTGTCTATATTGTACATACTAATTTTGATGCTCACCCTAAGGGAACAAATGTATTGGCAGCCGAGGCATTAGGATTATCTAGTAATTCATTAAAGATGTTAGTACCAGATAAAAAACATGATTCATTTGGAATGGGAATTATTGGAAACATTGAAAAATCGATGCCAATTAATGAATTTGTGCAACATTGTTCCCGCATTTTTTCATCTCCAATTTCTTATACAATTGGTAAAAACGAAACAATTTCTCGAATTGCCATAGTATGTGGTAGTGGAATGATGTATTTCAATGAAGCATTATCGAGTGGAGCAGACTGTTTTATAACTGCTGACATAAAATATCATCAATTTCATGAAGCAAAAGGTAAAATTACATTAATAGATCCAGGTCATGCACAAATGGAACAGTTTGTGGCACGAGGTTTGTTAAATATACTTACTTCAATTCCAGACTTATCTGATATTGAATTTATTGTTTCGGAAGTACATACTTCCCCTGTTTCTTACATAAAACACCAAGATTAATTTATTTATTTTAATGAGTTGAGTATCACATGAGTTCTCTTTCCGCAGCCATTTCTGATTTATCCGCTATCGATATTATTTTAGATGAATTAAAAGAAGATTTGGGAGATTTACCCCAACAGGTTGCAAGTGCCGAAGAAGGAGTTCGCGAGCGCACATTTACAATAGAAGCAACAGAAAATACTTTGAAAGAACTAGAGCATTTTAAAAGTAATTCACACATTCGTTTACAAGAGATAAAAGATAAAGAAGATATCTTAGCAGCTCAGCAATTTAATGTGAGAAATAATAGAGAATTTGATGCAATCACCCATGAAATTGAAGCACTAAGATCTGAGCGAACCAAAATCTTTGATGAACAAAGAACTGTAGGTGTTAAAGAAGAAAATCTTCGATCCATGATTGCTGAACAGCAAAGTGAATTAGATGAAGCAAAAGAACTTCTTAATGAGAAAGAACTTCAATTATCTGCTATAACTCATGGTCATAATGATGAAATTTTATCACAAACTAGACAAAGAATTTCTCTTATTTCCTCGATGCCTGAACAAGCAATAGCAGACTATGAACGTATCCGTACTTTTCACAAAGATGCTGCCGTAAAAGTAAGAAAAAACAGTTGTTCAGGATGCTTCAATGCAGTCCCTCCACAAAAAATAGTAGAAATGAGAAATAAGCCAGATCAAATGTTTTTGTGTGAACATTGTGGACGTATACTCTTAACAGAATAAACTATTTAAAAAAGATAATCAAATCGGGGCTGTCGGAGAAGCGCGCCATAACTATGGTGAGGAAAGTCCGAACTCCACAGAGCAGCGTGCTTTGTAACACAAAGGCGATAATACATTTCCCTTTGGGAACTGGGTAGTCGACGGAAAGTGCAACAGAAAATATACCGCCTTAGTCAATAAGGTAAGGTTGAAATGGCGAGGTAAGAGCTCACCGCAAAGAAAGTGATTTCTTTGGCAAGGTAAACCCCACGCGGAGCAAGGCAAATAAGGAAAAAGTGTTCTAAACAGTTTTGCTGCTCGCAAAACCCTCTGGATTTTTCCGGGTATGCTGCAAAGAAATTTATGGCAACATAAATTCAAGATAAATGCTTCTCATTCCTTATAGGAATACAGAATTCGGCTTATAGACAGCGTCGTTATTGATTTTTTAGTTGATTTTCTGATTCTTCTATGTTATGCTTACAAATACCTTCTCATCCAGAATGGATAATCAGTGCATCAAATAATATTCATTCTATTCTTGTTGACCACGCTCACTGTGAAAAAAAAGCAGCTGCTAATGCTTTGCATTTGATTCAAAACTATCCTCAATATCCAGAATTAGTTCAAGAAATGATTGCCATTGTAAAAGAAGAATGGGAACATTTTGAGCAAGTATATGCCATCATTTTGGAACAAAATATCCAGTTTACAAAAGATACTGGAGACTCTTATGCTCAGCAATTAAGCAAGAATATCAGAAAATCTGAAGAATTTAAATTATTAGACTTATTATTGGTAGATTCAATTATCGAAGCCAGATCGTGTGAACGCTTTTCTATCTTGTCTAAAAGTATGTCAATCCCCTCTTATCTAAGAGATTTTTATTCTACATTACTAGCTTCTGAAGCTGGACATTATGTTACTTTTGTTGATCTTGCTAAAAAGTTCTATCCAGATGAAACTGTAAAATCTAGGCTACAACAATTAGCTGCAATTGAAGCAAAAATTGTTCAACAATTACATAATCTACCTACTATACATGGTTAACAATAATCCACATATAGTATTCATGGGTACTCCTGAATTTGCAATTCCTTCTATGCTTGCAATTCATCACAAATATGGTTTAAAAGCTGTTGTAACATTACCAGATAAACCTGCAGGTAGAGGCCAAAACTTGCGTCCAACTCCTGTGAAAGTAGCCGCATTACAAAATAATATACCAGTATTAACACCACAAACTCTTAAAGATCCTTCTTTCATTCAAGAATTACAGAATCTGCAACCAGATATTATCATTGTAGTAGCTTTTAGAATATTACCAAAGTCAGTATATGAAATAGCCTCTATAGGCACTTTTAATATTCATGGAAGCTTATTGCCCAAATATAGAGGAGCAGCTCCAATTCAGTGGTCTTTAATACATGGTGATGAAGAAACTGGACTCACTACCTTTTTATTAAATGATACAGTCGACACAGGAAATATTTTACTTCAAAAACGATATAGTATTCCAGAAAATACTACATATGGTGAGCTATATCAACAACTTATGACATTAAGTGTCTCTATAGCTTTAGAAACTTGTGATGGATTATTACACAATACTATCATCCCAAAAGTACAAGATGAAAAGGCTTCAAGCCCGGCACCCAAGATTTTCAAAGAACATTGTCATATTTCCTGTGAACAATCAGCTAAGGATATTAAAAATCTTATTCATGGATTAAATCCTATACCTGGTGCTTTTGTATGTATTGAAAATAAACAAGTAAAATTACTAAGAGCTCAGTATTATACAGGAAATGAACATGTACATTGTGGACATTTCCTCTTTAATACCTCTGAGTTTTTGTTAGGATGTACAGATGGTATTTTATCTATAACTGAATTACAAATAGAAGGAAAACCAAAAATGAAAACAACTGATTTTTTACGTGGATATCGTGGCATCACACATGGAATAGTTACTTAATATGGAACCATTAGAATTTTGGACAATTTGTAATAGCAATGGAATATTACTTTCTCATGAGCAAGTAGATCGTTTTGAAAGGTTTCATAAAGAACTTCTCTATTGGAATGAAAAAGTAAATTTGATATCAAGAAAAGATATGGATAATATCTGGGAACATCATTTTTTGCATTCTTTAAGTATTGTTAAGGCAGATTTAATTCCTGCTAAGGCAAAATGTATGGATATCGGTACTGGAGGTGGTTTCCCGGGTATTCCTGTAGGTATAGCTCGCGAGGATTGCAAAATTACTTTGGTAGATTCAATTGCAAAAAAAATGAAATTAACTTCTATGTTCGCTGCCCATACTGGCTTAAGAAGTTTAACTGCAATTACCACAAGAATGGAAGACTTATCAACAGATAAGCAATTTAAGGGTACATATGATATCATTATGGCTAGAGCTGTAGCCCCAATAGAAAAATTAGTGAATTGGACACTACCCTTGCTAAAACCACAAGGTTTTTATATTCTCCTAAAAGGTGGTGATCTAACCCAAGAAATACTTCAGGCAAAAGAATCTATTAAAGGAATTGAAATACAAGAATTACCAATAATATGGAAAGGAATTGATTGGTTTACTACAGAAGAAAAAAAGATAATTGTGTGTAGATTTCCTAATAATAAATAATATTACGTTCTAACGGTTACATATTTTTTTTAATTTGTCTTAGCATTATTAAGTAAGCATATTGTTAACTATTTCACATGAGCTTATGAACCGTCGCTCCTTTTTTAAAAATCTTGCTTTGTCAAAAGATCCAATTGACATTCCACAAAAAGCTCAAATCAATGCTTTAGAAAAGTTTCAAGGAACTTGGAATAAAGAAACTCGCCTTCACCTTCTTCGCAGAACGATGTTTGGATGTACTCCAGCAGAATATAATTCTGTAGAAACAAAATCACTTGATGAGATTTTAGACATATTATTTGCTGGAATTACTTTGCCAGAAGAACCGCTGGCATATACGAATTCAGGCTCAATAACTGCTGGAAATCCATGGGTATCTGCTGCATATGAATCTGGTTCAGAGCCACAACGATTAACTTTTTT
>JALRHN010000010.1 GCA_023259575.1 Candidatus Kapaibacterium sp.
ATTATTGAGCAAGCTTTCTTCATAAACCTTTTCACCAATGATAGAATAGATATGAACTAATTCCAAAGGTTCATTCTTATAAGAATGTACCATCAACCTATGACCACCTAAACGGCTAATCAAAATTTCAGTATCATAAGAATTCTTGATTGAACTAATAATTTCTTCAGGAGCATATGCTCCAATAGCATGTATCAACTTATTGGTAAATCTTCCAAAGAAATCTCTATCTCCCAAAGTAATGCCGAATTCCATATTCAAATCAATCCCATTGCTAGCAAATGGTGAATTTGTTGATATGCGATAAAAAGATAATGAATCATTAGGGTTAGGATACAAGATAGGAGCTACTTTGCCAAATCCTGAAATCTCAGGGTTCGCAAAAATGCCTACATCTTTATTGTTGATTTTCTCACAATCTTCACATTGTGCTCTAAAAGACTCAAGTGAAGAAATATCTTTCCCAAATCTAAGTGAAAATGCTTTGCCATTTGCCCAATAGCCATTTCCTTTAAAATGTGGTTTCTGAGCTATAAATGAGGTAGGAATATCAAGCAATTTGACACCATCGGTAATGATTGCATTATTATATGCTCGAATATTTGACATTACAGATCCATATTCTGTTAACTGAATTGCAGAAAAACTTGGATAATTATTTTTACTTGCAGGAGCAGTGATGATTGTATTATTGTGCATTAAAAAACCATCCCATTCTGTATTAGGTGCTGTGAACATAGTGACACTACTATTATTTGTACGTGCATCGTTAACACTTATGGAGTATCTAAGAAGGTTTTTCCCCCAAGGTCTTGCTCCTCCAAAGTTTCCAAATAAATATCCAGCACCATCATTATCATGTGAATAACAATATTGAATGATAGAATTAGTTACACCACCATCGAGATCAAATCCAAGACCATCACATCCTTTACCCTTTCCTGAAGAATTCTTATAAGATTCGCAGAATTGAATGATGATATTATCGGCTGCATATACCCATATACCTCCTGGACCACCACAGGCAGTATTTTCAGTCCCATTATTGTATGCTCGTGAATATTCTATAGTAGACGAATCAATTTGAGACAATACAATTCCGCTTCCTTTATGGCTTGGAGCATCATATCCAGAAATATTATATACTTCAGTATTTCGTATTGTAAATCGAGAATGATGATAGAAATTTGTGTTTTGGGTATCATATGCAAAAGATACTATCCCATTTTCTTTGCAATCATGTACTTTGCAATTATTGATTAAAACATCTTTATAACCTGATTGAACATCTTTATTCCATTCTGAATAGAATCGAATTCCACAGTATCCAAAGTTTTGAATTTCAACATTATTAATAATAATATGATGAAGATGACCAGTTGGTTTATCAGAAAAAAAGAACATACCATCAGCATCTTTTTGAACAGATCCACCCAAACCTTTAACTATCATATTATGAAATTCTATTCCTTGTCCATTTGTAACTTTACATCCAATCTGTTTGCTATTTGTTGTTTGAATAATAGCTTTTCCTTGACCATATGTAGTAAATACAATTGGCTTATCTGGTTTATTTCCATCATTTGATTGTAATTCTATTCCTCCCGTAAATGTTGCACCGCCTTCGAACAAAATTGTGTCTCCAGGAATGAATGTCATATCATTGATTTTATCTAATGAAGTCCACCCCTTTTCCTTGGATAAACCATCAGAATTATCACCTATGGTATTCACATAAAAAGTTCGAGGTTGTTTTTCAATTACTGTTCCATTTCCAAATAGAGCCGTTAGACCCTGAGCATACCAGCGAGCAAGATAGTCATTGGGATGTAATGCATTTGCAATACAATGCTTAGCCCCTTTTCTTTGAAAAATGGTTTCACTCAAACTTGTCATATCAAATACCGCAATACCGGGGCCTTCAAGAGATTTCAGCATCTCCAAAAATCCAAACATCAAACTAGCTCCATTTGAAGGAGCTCCGGTACCTTTAATATCAGGAACCATATTTCCTATGAGAATAAATTCTGCTTGAGGTATATCTTTTCTAATGGTGTTGATTATGTTTTCTATGCTTGTTTTGAATTGTGCATTAGAAGTCGTCCCCCAAATATCATTCATCCCCATATCAATTATTACTAAATCAGGCATATTCTTATTAACTAAAGCTTCCGCATATTTAGACAACCAACCGACAGTTTTCCCGCTTCCAGCACTATTTATGCAAGTTATATTGGAGCCAAATTGTTTCTGTAATTGATCTGCAAATAATTCAATATATCCCCTCATGTATGGTTTTGTAGCAGGAAAATTTTTGTCATCTCCTATGAATCCAGAAACATTCAAACCTGCTGTTATACTCATCCCAATAGCTTGAATTGTTAAAGGTTGTCCACTAGTGAGTTTAGACATAGTTTTAGGCAATAATGCTTTTTTATGTTCAATTTCTATTGCAATGTGATCCTTGCTTCTATCTACAATATATGTTACCCTAGTCCATGAAGTATGGGTTGTATTGATAAGTCCATTAGAACTTCCATTTCCAGATTTCCCAGGAAGTATGGATACATTTTTTGATATATCGGAAGAAATTTGTTTTATAGTTCTGTTAAGTAATGTATAGTCTTTGTTCTGAACAAAAGTAATAGATCCATCAAAGTTTTTGACTGAGAGTAGTGTTTTGGGTACATACATTAAATCAGCTTCTGCATTTACTTTGTCCAATAATACCAATTCATCAAAGATGGTATCAGACTTCCAAAATGGTTCTAGATATTGTGTATGATCATAACTTGGAATGAGTGATGAAGAATAATTTGGAAATTCATAATATCCACCATTTGTTGGTGTTACAACTACCCATGCTGCTTTAGCTGGTGATACAGATCATATAGCTTCAGTTTTATCCACACTTAGCAATTTTACATTTGATATATCGTAAAAATCACATGAACCTCCGGCATAATACATAATATTGGGCTTAGCTTTTATTGCCCCAGGCGGTTGTGAGAATAATGAAATTGAAAAAATAAAACTAAATATCAAGCTTAGTACATATACGTTCATATAATGTATGATTGTTGATGAATAAATGTCAGAAATCTAATAAATGATATTAAATACAACAAATTATCAATTCAGAATACTTCGTAATATTCCATATACCATTTCCAAAGGAAGCCCTACAATATTATAATAACACCCAACTATTTTTTTTACAAATACTGCCCCAAAATCCTCTTGAATTCCATATGCACCTGCTTTATCCATTGGCGATCCAGTGGCTATATATGCATAGATTTCATCATCTTCTAATATTCTGAATTCTACTTCCGTCATTTGATATGAAGAGATTTTGTTCATTGAAGGAACTTGAGTAATAGCAATACCAGTATAAACATAATGTGTTCTTCCACTTAAAGATCTTAGCATAGAATATGCTTCATTAGCATCTACTGGCTTATTTAATATATTGCCATCAATCACAACAATTGTATCTGCACCCAATACTATAGCTGGTTCATTACCTAACTTTTCTGCTACGGCATTTGCTTTTGAACAAGCAAGAGCCTGAACATATTCTGAAGGAATCATATCAAGTGGCAATGCTAATTCATCAATATCTGCTGGAATCACACTAAATGTAAGGCCTAATTGTTCTAGTAATAATCGACGTCTAGGAGATTGAGAAGCTAAAATAAGCGGCTTAGATAAATGTAAAACTGATGGTATCTTAGATTTCATATGTATTAATGAAAATGTAATTGAATCTATTAAAGTAAAGACATCATAAATTGATTATTTTGCATATTATAATCCAGCATTTCATAAGCCTAACATATATGCAAAAGAATATTATTGAATTATTAATGATGCCTGGTTTAGGAGCTCTGTGTGGAGCAATTCCATTTGAAGATATATTCAGAAAGACCCAAGCATTTGCACCTCTTACCAAAAATCAGAAGATTATCATTAATTCTTTGGCTTTTTGTATACCAATTATAGCAGGACTTATCGGATATAGTGTTTTTGGAACTTTTTCTGCAATTGCTTTAGGATCTGCAAGTGCAGCTTTATTCCATACATTTAATCCATTTGCTCGTTTTAGAAGTAAAGGATTTTGGTCGGCTGCAGGTGCAGCAATCATAACAAGCCCATTTCTTATGATTCTTTTTGCAATTATGTGGCTTACTGGTTATGGTGTTTTAGGAAAACAAAAAGCAATTGCAATGATGAGCGGAATAATTGGTACTGCATTATTATCACCAACTACACCAGCTTTGATTTTACAGACATTTCAGATAATACCTTTTGCAGAAAGAGCTGAACATACTTTATTTGCACTTTTACTTTGTATGACATTATTTATCAGAAATTTAGATGATATAAGACATATTATTCAACAGAATATAGATAAAGAATAAACTTTATTGTCTTTTTGAATTCGTATCAGCTACTTTCATTTCTGATTCTAAATGAGAGCGAACAGAGTCCAATAATGCTCTCATTTTCTCTGGATTTTGTGAATATTCTCTATATAGTTTAGAAAAAGCAGTATCACTTAGCTTATAGGCTTTCAATATTTCCTTGACCGCTTTATTACTGCTTAGTGTATCAGGATATGTTTCTCTTGCTTTTAAAATTTCAGTATATACAGTTATGAATTCTTTATCTTGTTCAGTTATAGCATCTGAACATGAGTTAAGTACACAACTCATTATACATATTGTGCATAGTATAAATAGATAGAATATTGCATTCATATTATTAGTATATCTTTTATAATTGATGCATGAAACTACGATTTTCTTTTGATTCTACAATTTCGGTATAAGATATGTCTTTTTTACAGCGTACGGTAACATGTGGTTTTTTAAGACCAGAACACAGTGGAAATGAAGTCATTTTAAATGGATGGATACATCGCAGAAGAGATTTTGGTAGTGTTACTTTTTTGGATATTCGAGATCGCTATGGCATTACCCAAGTGATTGTAGAAAGAGATGAAATGCCCGAAATAGGTGAAATTGCTAAAGAATTAAGAGCAGAATTTGTGGTAGCAATAAAGGGTACTGTTCGAATGCGAGAAAACCCTAATATGAATATACCTACAGGTTTAATTGAAGTTGTAGCGCATCATATACATATTATAAATAAAGCTGAGGTTCCAATTTTTGAGATTAGTGATGAAAATCTTGCAAATGAAGAATTACGCTTGAAATATCGCTATCTAGATCTTCGTAGGCCTACGCTTCAGAGAAATTTTATCATGCGTAATAAACTCTATCAGCTAACACATCGTTTTTTTGCTGAGCATGATTTTATAGAAGTAGAAACACCTATACTCACAAAGTCAACACCTGAAGGTGCTCGTGATTATCTTGTTCCAAGCAGAGTACATAATGGTTTGTTCTATGCTTTGCCTCAATCTCCTCAATTATATAAACAATTATTGATGATTTCTGGCTTTGATAGATATATGCAGATCGTAAAATGCTTTAGAGATGAAGATTTACGTGCCGATCGTCAACCAGAATTTACCCAAATTGATGTCGAAATGTCTTTTATTGAACAAGACACAATTATTAATCTAACCGAAACATTTATTCAAACTGTTTGGAAAGAACTTCTTGAACAAGAGATTCCTTCTGAATTCCCCAGAATGAGCTTTCATGAAGCTATGAATAGATTTGGTAGTGACAAACCTGATACTCGATATTCTCTTGAATTAACTTCAATTACTCATTTAGTTCATAATTCAGAATTTAAAGTGTTTCAAGATGCTTGTGCTTTAAAAGATGGTGCAATTATAGCTCTGAATGCAAAACAATGTGCTGGATTTTCAAGAAAACAAATAGATGAGTTAACAGATCATGCAAAAAAATATGGGGCCGGTGGATTAGCATGGATTAAATGGAATATTGAAGGAGATATTCAATCTCCAATAGCAAAATTTTTATCAGAAGATGAATTACAAAGTATTCTTTCGGCTTGCTCTGCACAGAAAGGTGATATGTTACTTATTGCTGCCGGAGAATGGGAAAGAGCCTGTATAATTGGTGGAGCTCTAAGAACCGAAATTGCCAAAAGAACTGGAATATTAGATGCCGTAGTAGGTACATTCTCTTTTCTTTGGATAACAGAATTCCCATTGCTTGAATTTAGTCCTGAAGAAAATCGTTATATCGCCAGACATCACCCATTTACTGCCCCAATGAATGAAGATGTTCATTTGCTTGATTCAGCTCCAGAAAAAGCTAGAGCAAAAGCTCATGATTTGGTTATTAATGGATATGAAGTTGCTGGTGGAAGTATCCGTATCCATCAAAATGCTGTTCAACAAAGAATGTTTGATTTATTAGGCTTTACTCCAGAAGAATCCGAATCTAAATTTGGCTTTTTATTAAGCGCATTGCAATATGGTGCGCCTCCTCATGGTGGTATTGCTTTTGGCTTTGATAGATTATCTATGTTGGTTGCAGGAACAGAAAATATTAGAGATGTTGTTGCTTTCCCAAAAACTACAAGTGCTTATGCTTTAATGGAACAATCACCATCTCAGGTTGCTACAAAACAACTCGGTGAATTAGGTATCAATATAGATGTAAAGAAATAAGCAATGAAAAAAATTAGCATGTATATCGTATTGATTCTAGCTGTATCTGCAGGAATATGGTTTGGAAACAAACAGTCAACTATTCCAGATATAGCAAAAAATAAACGAGTATTACCCCCAATTACATCTACATATATTATAGTTAAAGATACAGTTCTTACTAGATTACTTCATGTTTCTGGTTCATTACTTCCTCAAGATGAAATTGCAATTGCTCCAGAAATTAATGGAAGAATAAAGAAATTATATATCAATGAAGGTAGTGTAGTTCAAAAGGGAACTATCCTTGTTAAACTTGATGATGCAGATTTACAAGCACAATTAAATAAAGTGAAAGCATTAATCTCTTTAGCAGAAATAAATGCAAAAAGAGAAAAAGAACTTCTAAAAGGTGGTGGTACCAGCTCTGAATTACTTGAAAAAGCTGATAATACCGTTATAACATTACAATCAGATTTTCAATTATTAAAAGTAGCTATAGCTAAAACAGAGATTAAAGCTCCTTTCTCTGGAACTATTGGCCTAAAAGAAGTAAGCGAAGGAAGTTTTGTGTCACCAGGCACTACAATTTCTCATTTGGTAAATTCTTCCCCTATAAGAATTGAATGCTCTATTCCTGAGAAATATACTACTCTCATTAAAAAAAATATGAAAATTCAATTCCATATATATGGAAACGAACAATCATTCGAAGCTAAAATTAGTGCAATCAATCCAATGATTGATCCAATATCTAGAACAACAAAGATCATTGCGCTTTATCCAAATACAAAAGGAGAATGTAAGCCAGGGGCTTTTGCAGATATAGAAATTCCTTTATCAGTAGAAGAAAAAGCTATACTTATTCCAAATGAGGCGATAGTACCGGATATTAGAGGATTACGAGTTTTTCTATTAAAACAGGGCAAAGCAAAGCCAAAGCCTATCGAAGCTGGAATGAGAACAGCATCTTCATTAGAAATACTTAAAGGTTTGAACATAGGGGACACTGTATTAGTTGCCGGAGCTTCATTAATGAAACCAGGTAGTAAAGTTAAAGCTAAACCAATGAATATAAAGTAAATAGATATGAAAAAATACTTTACAGCTCAAGAAGCAATAGCTACATTACCATTAGTAAAAAGTATTGTTAAAGATATTTTACGATTTGGATCAGCATTAAGAGATCGAGCATCTTATGTTATTTCTAGCGGTTTGGGAAAGCCTGAAGACGATGAAGATTGTATTGCTTTAGCCGAATCTCTGCAAGATTTATATATAGAATTAGAAGAATTAGGTTGTGAATATAAAGATTGGAGCTATTCAGTTGGGCTTGTTGATTTTCCATCATTATTAGAAGGTAATGAAATCTTATTATGTTGGCGTAGTGATGAAGAAACTATAAGCCATTATCATGGAATTTATGAAGGATTTTCGGGAAGAAAACCTTTGCCTTCTGTTTATAATAGTTCATTTTATAAAGATTGAATTACTTAACAAAACTATGAGTACAGATTTAATAAGCCGAGAACAAAACGTATTATTTCAAAATTACCGAAGATTGCCAATTGAATTAGACTATGCAAAGGGATCTTATATTTATGATAAATCCGGAAGGAAATATTTAGATTTTCTTAGTGGTATTGCTGTTAATGCATTGGGACATAGCCATCCTAAACTTGTTGATGCAGTAGTTAAGCAAGCACAAAAGTCTATGCATGTTTCAAATTTCTTCTATCAAGAAAGTCAGATTAGGCTTGCAGAACTCATATGTGAATTAGGTTCTTATCAAAGAGTTTTCTTTAGTAATTCCGGTGCTGAAAGTTTTGAAGGAGCCATTAAAATTGCAAGACTATGGGGATCTAAACATAATAAAACAGATATTTTTGCTTTCCATGGTGGATTTCATGGCAGAACTTATGGCTCATTAAGTTTAATGGATAAAGCTATTTATAGAGATGGAATGGGACCATTTTTACCTAATATGCATGTTCTTCCTTTTAATGATATCGATGCTCTGTATTCCGCTATTAATGAACATACATGTGCAGTAGCTTTGGAATTTTTACAAGGTGAAGGCGGAATTATTCATGCAGAACCAGAATTTGTAAGTGCTTTGGAATCATTAAAAGAACAGTATAATTTTTTGATTATAGCAGATGAAGTTCAAGCAGGTGCAGGAAGAACAGGATCTTTTTTTTACTTTGATAAATATCTTGTCAAACCAGATATAGTTGTGATGGCTAAAGGCATGGGTGGAGGGCTTCCATTGGGAGCAATTGTAACAACTGATGATTTATCTAAAGTAATCGAAAAAGGAATGCATGGTACCACATATGGAGGCAATGCATTAGCATGCGTAGCTGGCATAGTTGTAATGGAAGAATTAAAAAATGGTGTGCAAAATCATGCAAAAGAAATGGGATGCTACCTAAAAGATGCTCTACTTGAAGTACAAAAAGAATTTTCTGACCAAATAGCAGAAATTAGAGGATGTGGATGTATGCAAGGAATAGTTCTTCATTATGAAGCATCTATATTAGTAGCAGAATTATTAAAGCATAATATTATAACAAATGCAACTGCAGTCAATGTATTACGATTATTACCTCCATTAACAATATCGAAAGAAGAAATTGATGAATTTATTGATGGATTAAAGATATCCTTACAATCATTGCAACTATAAGATAATATTGATATTTGTGTAGACTTCATACATTTTTCACATAAATCCTTGTTCATAACTTATAATTACTTTATTTTTGTGGCTCACTATTTGGCATTTGCCGGAAATTAGGAATGTTTGAGAATTTACAAAGCAAACTTGAATCTGCCTTAAAACGTTTACGTGGGCAGTCTAAAATTACAGAAGAAAATATACAGGAAGCTCTGGCAGAAGTGCGTAATGCATTGCTAGATGCTGATGTTAATTTTTCGATTGCTAAAGAATTTATAGAAACAGTTCAAGTTAAGGCATTGGGTTTGGAGGTAAAGGGTAATATTTTACCTGGACAAATGATAGTAAAATTAATTCATGATGAACTTGTTGCTTTAATGGGAACAGGGAAATCAGAAATTAATTTTAATTCTTCCCCTCCAACTGTAATTATGGTTGCTGGTTTGCAAGGATCTGGTAAAACCACATTTTGCGGAAAATTAGCATTATATCTAAAGAAAAAAGGACGTCAACCACTATTAGTTGCTGGCGATATTTATCGTCCTGCAGCGGTTGACCAATTAAAAATGTTAGGACAGCAAATAAGTGTTCCGGTATATTTCTCTGAAGGTAAAAATCCTGTAGAAATATCAAAAGAATCTCTTGGTTATGCTAGGAATTATGCTCGAGACATCATCATTATCGATACTGCAGGCCGCCTTACGATTGATGAGCAGATGATGCAAGAGATAGAGCATATTAAAACTGAAACTAAACCACGTGAAATTTTATTTGTATGCGATGCCATGACAGGTCAGGATGCTGTAAATACGGCCAAAGCTTTCCATGATCGTTTGTCTTTAACAGGTGTTGTACTTACAAAATTGGATGGTGATACCCGCGGTGGTGCCGCATTATCTATCAAAAAAGTAGTAGGCCAGCCAATAAAGTTTGTTGGTGTTGGAGAGAAGGTTGAAGCATTAGAACAATTTCATCCTGATCGTATAGCTTCTAGAATATTGGGAATGGGTGATATTATTACCCTTGTAGAAAAGGCCCAACAGGAGATTGACGATAAGGAAGCTGAACGTTTAGAAGAAAAAATCCGTAAGAATCAATTTACGCTCCAAGATTTCTTAGAGCAATTACGGGTAATAAAGAAAATGGGTTCATTAAAGGATCTTCTCGGCATGATCCCTGGTATGGACAAAGCCATGCAAAATGTTCAATTGGATGATAAAGCATTCGGAAAAGTAGAGGCAATTATTTTGTCTATGACTAAAGAAGAACGCAATAATCCTAGAATATTAGGTGGTTCCCGTAAAAGAAGAATAGCATTAGGTAGTGGTTCATCAATTAGCGATGTAAATCGTTTATTGACACAATTTGAAGACATGCAAAAAATGATGAAAAATATGTCTCAAAGCCAAAATAATCCTATGCAAAAACTTCGTGGAATGAAAATGCCGAATTTCAAAATACCTACCGGATTCAGACGCTGAAATACCGGATTTTATTCACCCTTAACTTGAGTAGGGTATCTCATGGTAAAACTTCGTTTACGCCGTAAAGGTCGTAAAAAAGCACCAACGTATGATATTGTAGCCGTCGATAGTCGTTCACGTCGTGACGGTGATTATTTGGAACGTGTTGGATATTATGATCCAATGCATAAACCATCAACTTTGAATTTTAAGCATGATAGAGCAATCTATTGGCTTAATAATGGCGCCCAGCCTACAGACATCGTTCGCTCTTTAATGAGTGTTGATGGTGTATTACTTCGCCGCCAAATGGAATTCAAAGGTAAAACAGCAGAAGAAATTGAAGTAGCTTTGGCAAAACACAAAGATCAAGCTACTGCTCGTTATCTTCGCAAACAAGCTTCTCGCTTAGCTCGTAAAAATGCTCCTCCTGCACCAGTGGAAGAAGCAGCTCCTGTAGTGGAAGTAGCACCAGTAGTGGAAACAGCTCCTGTAGTAGAAGCAGCTCCTGTAGTGGAAGTTCAAGCAGAAGTAATTGAAACTGCACCAGTTACAGAAGAAGCAACACCAGTTTCTGCAGAAACTGCGGATTCTCCTTCAGCTGAAGCATCAGCTGAAGAAGCTCAAGACTGATTAACATATACATAGTTTTATATGAAAGCACATCGATGTATCGATGTGCTTTTTTTTGCTAAACAAAAAATCAATTGTAAAAAATATAATCTGTATTGGTTATTAAGTGAATGTTGTAGATATATACGTTTCTTGAAATTGAGGAATGATATAGTTATTACAAAGATCAATAAATTAAGGAATTATAAAAGTAGGAATGTCAAGATTCGCTTAGAACTTTTCTCTTCTGTATAATCTATACATAGCAATACTATGGGGGAAACTAATACAAGAAATAAATATGAAAAATGTTCCCCAATAGCCAAAAATATCTGTTTCTGATAAGGATGTTTGTGGTCTTAACATGAAGAATATCAAAAGCATTAGCCATGCCCCAGCATGAAAAGGCAAAGCTTTTGTCCAAATCGCAATATTATTTTGTTTAATATGATCTTTTATATGTCCCCAACTTGTAATGCTGTGCTGTCCAATAAAATAGATACCAAAAGCCAATAGTAAAGGAATGTGGCTTGAAATCAATAGCCATAAAATAGTTATTGTTAAAGAATATTGTTTTTTAAAGATAGAAAACAAGAAAAATGGTAAGAATATCCACTCAGGAAATTTCCAAGAAAAAGTAATATGAGCAATTGAATTAGTAATGCTATTTGTTTCTGGTACATGGCTTGTTAATATATAGAGAAGAACAGTTATACCCCATAAAAATGAAATGATAGAAGAAAACCCCCATTGCTTTCCATCTGCTTCTCCAAAATGCCAACACGAATATCCAATAAATAGAAATAATGCCAAAGGAGCATTCACATACCAGATGCATCCAAATAATAATGATAAAAGTACATAACTGATAATAAATGAAGGCGTCTTTTTTCTGTCCCAATGTCCCATTTCAAGGATATGGTCCACTGCTCCATGTGGAATTCCTACTGCAAATAATCCTATTGCAAGTACTCCATAGCCTATAATTTGTTGTGAAATTGTATTATAGCCAAATGCATATAATAGTATAGTTAGACATGTTAAAAGAAGTGGTCTGAACCAAGTAAGTGCAATAATTTTTTGTACAAGAGTTATTAAAAATGGCGTCCAAGGTAATGCAGTAAATAACACAATATCTTCTGTAAGAGAAGTTTTTTCATCCAAAAACCGTAAAATATGTTTCGTATCTACTCCACGAAATAAAGCTTGGAAAATAGGTTTTCCTTGATGAGGTTTAGTATGTAAGATATGTAATAATAAAGAATCATAAAAAGCAAAACGTCCTGTAGACATGTGAGTATATTCTTTATTGAGAGAATTTATATCTTGAGATAAATGTATCTTATCAACGATATTATGAGCATGATAAAACATTGATTTAAATGTATATCCAGTACTAGGTTTAGTGAGATAATTTCTGGCACCTAATAGAATAATATCTTGCTTGATTTCATTATCAATCTTTACATTACTCATGGGAATACATCCTTGCTCATTATCAATTATTGAATATTCCCCGAATTGTTCTGTAATATAATGATGGAGATATTGTTCTGCACATTGCTTTTGGATGAGATCTGAACCAAATCTAGTGATTTCAACCAATGCTTGAGTAGAAGAAAATGGAAGAACATAGACAAACTGTGTACAATCGTCTTGTTCAATATTAAAATCCATCATTCTAAATGTATCAATATCAAACAGTGGCTTGGTTAACTGAATCGTCCAACCAATAAAACTCTGAAAAATATGTGTTTGAAAATGTCCCTTTGAAAGATAAGTAGGAGTTCTAGAATCAAATATAATATCAGCATAATACTGCAAACCATTTGTGTATATATAGGGTCCTGTATGATCTCTATGTACTTCTTCAACTGGATAATATAATCTATCCCATGAATAGATTTTTTCAAGCTTCTCAATTTCATGATATAGAGAAATGCTTTCTATATGATTATATGTTAATGGACTAATATTTTCAATTTTTGTTTCTGAAATTTGAATATGCGACCAAGAATGGGAAATTAGCGGTGATAACATTTCTAGAATTGTTTCTTGTTCATCAGCCCAAAAACAAAATGTTTTATCATTAGTATTGTGAACGGTTGGATCTATTAATAGGATGCTTTTTTGCAGTAAAAGATTTTTTCTGTGCAATTCTAGTAATACTAAACAAGCTGAAACACCTGCACCTGCAAAAATATAATCATATTTTTTTGCATTGTTAGGAATATGTAAGCTTAAAGAAGTATTCATTATTCAGGTAGAGAATACAAATCCTATTGCATGCTTCTTAATAAAGAATAGGAAACTAATTCATAGTAATGAGAACAAGAATAATGAAAAATACATGAAATATTTCATGCATATCATGTTTTACATCATAATTTTTAAAAACTTTCTTTTACCAGCTTTAATAACTCTAGGATTTGAAATATCTATGGTTTGGGAAATATCGCTAACTTTTTCACCGTCTATGCTTACACCACCGCCTTGAATAAGACGTCTAGCTTCACCTTTAGAAGTTACCATTCCTGTATTTGCTAAAACATCTACTATCAAAGGATTAGGGCCTAATTCTGGTATAGATCTTTCTTCTACAATATCTGGTAAATCTTTTTTAACAAAGATTCTTTCGAATTCTTCAAAAGCAGCTTGACCAGCTTCTTTACCATGATACACAGCAACCACTCCCATTGCAGTATCAACTTTAGCTTGCCTTGGATGAATTGAGCCATTTTCTAAACCAATAGCAAGTTCTTTTGTCTTAGACTCACTTTCCATTGCGGCATATTGATAGTAGCGAGTAATTAAGGTATCTGGAATAGACATAACTTTTCCAAACATTTCACGTGGAGTATCGGTAATTGCGATATAATTACCCAGAGACTTGCTCATTTTTTCTATACCATCTGTGCCTTCTAAAATTGGCATAATGATAATACCTTGGGGTTCTACACCGTATGCTTTTTGTATCTCACGTCCAACAATTAAGTTGAATTTTTGGTCTGTTCCACCTAATTCTATATCAGATTTTATGGCTACTGAATCCATAGCTTGCGCAAGAGGATATAAAAACTCATGAATGCTTAACGGTTCATTTGCATGAAAACGCTTAGAAAAATCATCTCTTTCTAACATTTGTGCAACTGTATATTGAGCAGCAAGCTTTATAATATCTGCAAATGACATCGTTGAAAGCCATTCGGAATTATATTTAATCGTCAGATTTGACTCTGATAATATATGTGAAGCTTGTTCAAAATAACTTAAACCATTTGCTCTGGTTTCTTCTAATGAAAGGGCAGGACGTGTTTTAGACTTACCAGTTGGATCACCAATCATTCCAGTAAAATCACCAACAATTAAAATTGCTTGATGTCCTAAATCCTGAAAAGAACGCATTTTTCTTAATACTACTGCATGGCCTATATGTAAATCTGGACGGCTGGGATCGCATCCCAATTTAATTGTTAATGGCTTTTTTGAAACAATAGATCGTTCGATTTTTTTTACAATTTCATCTTCTGGAAATATCTCTGCAACACCTGTGCGCAGAATATCCATTTGTTCATTTAAAGTAGGAAATATTGTCATATCATTCAGGATAAAATATGGTCTAATTATATTATAAATACGGTTGCAATAGTTTCATTGCTGCAGCGGGAATGTTAACACCCATTTTAACTAATCGTGGAACTAATTCTGCTGCTTCTAAATATCGTCTTTGAGTGATTAATATATCAAATAAGATAGTATATGAAGACAAAATATTATCCTGTGCTTTCATTGTTCGTCTAGCCATTATTTCTGCATTGACATAATCTTTGTTTGCAAAATATAGCAATGTAAGATTATTGAGAAATGTGGCACCATTTGGTGAAAGTCTGACAGCTTTTTCGGCAGCTTTTAATGCTTCGGGAAGCATTTTTTTCTTTTCATAAGCTACTGTTAAGTTTTGAAATACAGTTGGATCTTGAGATTCTAAAGAATCAGCAACTTTTAGTACTGCAATTGCTTTATCATAATCAGGATTGAGACCATATAAGTATACTTTAGATAAATCGCTATAAAAGATGTCTTGATCAGGTGAAAGTTCTATGGCTTTTTTATATGCTTGGATTGCTAAAATTGGTTTGTCTGCAGTATATAATGCTTTGCCATGTGCATGTTGAATTTCTGCTTTTTCAGGATATACTTTTGCTCCTTGTGTCCAATATGATAGTCTATTTTCATAACATGGTAAATAATTCCACGCAATAGCTGCATATACAAAAACTAAGGGAAGGAAGGTAAAAACCTTCATCAAAGTCCAATTATTTTTAGATATACTTTTAAATAAAATTTCTACTAACAAGACTAATATTGCGATAAAAGGCAAGAATGAACGATGTTCAGCATAAGTAAAATAAATATCACCATTTTTTCTACTTGCAGCCATTGTAGGTAGTAATATGAGCAAAAACCAGAGTGTCCAAAAAAGTATAGTAGATCCTTCTACTTTTCTGTTCATAAGAATACCTGTTATCACTCCAATAATTCCGAGGCCTAAGCCTGTCATGACCCAATCATAACTACCCAAAACGAATAGCTTTAATGGAATAAAAGCTTTTGCAATGATGATTGGTATCGTTTGAATATTTCTAATTAATTCAAATGGACCTACTATATCCCCAGATGGTGGAATTCCTTTTAATGCTGAATAACGCATCAACAAAAAAATTGCTGATAAGACAATCCAGCCAATGATAGGCAATGTATTTCTTTGAAGAATGTCTTTAACATTATGTAGAAATCCATTTTTTTTATCGGATCTAGATATCAATAAATAATCGGCAAAAAAACATAGAACAGGCAATACAATAGCAGATTCTTTGGTAAATAATGTGCACATATAAAATGCTAAATGTAGCAATAAGCGCCATGTACCACCATATGCTTTATAAGAATAATACAATAAAAAGCTGGGTATCCAGAACATCATTAATAATGAATCATTTCTTCCTGGAATCCATGCTGCTAAGGGAACAAATAAGGGATGGAAAGCATATAATAATATCAGTCCAAACTGGATTGGGCCTTGACCATATAAAACAGTAATTAATCGCCAAACGAGTAAGACAGAAATTACAAAGTAAATGATATTTGCAATATGATATGCTTGAGGTTGTATGCCGCTAAACTGAGCATCAATGATAAAGCTTCCAAAAAGAAAAGGCCTATATAAAGCACCATAATAATTGGTACTAAATATCTTACTTAGATTAGAAATATTTGCATTAAATGTTGCATTATCAAGAATTAACGAATTATCATCTAGATAAGAATAATCATAATCTATTGCTGGCAAATAGAAGGCAAAAGACAAAATAGCTAGAATAATATAAGGAGCAAATAATTTGCTATATACTTTCCATGTTGGGTCTGCTGGAGGTACATATTCACTTTTAGCTTTTCCATAAAGATAAAGTGGCATTTTTAACATATCTATTCCATATTATGTAAGAAAAAAGAGCAAAGCTTTTTTTAAAGCGATGCTCTTTGTTTGATTCAAGAGCTATTTTTTACTTTTTTCTATTTGAGTTTGGCAGCTTATTGCCTATTGGTTGTCTTTTAGATGCTTTATTTGCAGTACCGCCGGCTTTTTGTTGTTCGGCAATCTCTTGAGCCATTCTCATCCTTTTAGCAAACCAACCTTCAGATTTTGGCATTTTTTTAAGATCATTCAAAGTAATTTGATTTTTAGAGAGTTTTGTAACCCATACTTGTTGTAAAATGCCTAATAAAGTAAAAGTAAAATAATAAACATTTAGTCCTGCAGGAAAACCAGAGAACATAAATGTAAACATGATAGGCATAATATAAACCATCGATTTTTGATTTGGATCGGTAATTGTCATTTTTTGTTGAATAAACATTGCCAATCCCATCAATAAGGCTAATCCGCTTAATTTGTCAATATGGAATAAGGGTAATTTGAAACCTAAATCAAATAAGACATCAGGGACAGATAAATCTGTTATCCAGCCAAAGAAATGGGCTTGGCGAATATCCATCCAACTTCCTAAAACAGCCCACAATGCAATTAAAATAGGCATTTGTAACAGCATAGGTAAACAGCCACCAGCAGGGTTTATACCATATTCTTGATACACTTTCATTGTTTCTTGAGACAAAGCAACTCTATCATCTTTAAATTTCTCTTGTATCTTTTGAATCAATGGCTGAACAGCTTTTGTTTTTTGCATTGATTTCATTTGAGAAACACTAAATGGATAGAGAAGCAATTTCATTATCAAACTGAATACAAGAATTGCTATTCCATAATTTGGTATAAATATGTGTAAAAAGCGAAGCATTGGTAACATTATATATTCACCAATTGGAGCAACTAGCCATTTTACGCCATAAAATGTTCCAAAATTGATTGTTTTTTCTATCCCATAATGTTGCAATGTATCATAGATTTGAGGTCCAATATAAAAAGTGAAACCATCAGTTTGCTGTCCACCAGTATATCTAACTCTATATGCTAATGAATACTTTTCAGTATAACCATCGCCTTGTGCTCCGATTCTAATTCCTTCTACAAAGCCCATGGCATCTGGATTTATTTTTTCAGGAATAATAGCAGATACAAAGTACTTAGTTCTAGTTGCTAAATAGTCAATTGCACCTATTGTTTGGCCAGTGGTAGGAACTGCATAATCAGTTGCATCATATTCTTCTATTTGCCCATTAACAGAGGCAAGAGCTACAGAGGTATTTGATTCATCAACACTGTTTTGTTCTTGAAATTTTAAACCACCTTTCCAGCTCATATCATAATAGCGTTGTGGTAAAAAATTCTCCATATTTTTCAATGTAATTCCAGCTTTACATGCATATGAATTGCCATATATAGTAAATGTTTTAATAATTTCACTTCCAGGAGCAAGAGAAATTTTTGCTGTAATTGTTAATGAGTCATTTCCTTTAAGGTTAAAAGATCTTTGCTCACCTTCAAAACTAAAATTCATACCCCTTGTGTCTACTTTTTTTCCTTCTGGTCCAATAAAAGTGATTGCAGCTTCACGATTTTTTGCATTTATAAGCTGAACTGGGACACCTTTATACGTTTTATCATGCCATGAAGAATATTGTTTTAGTTCCCATCGTGCAATAGATCCACCTTTTGTACTAAGCATTATGCGAACTAAATCAGTTTCAATTCGAACAAAATCTTCTTTACTTTCAGAAATGATAGGTTGATTCGTAGGTGCATTAGTTGTACTTACAGAGGCAGTTTGATTTGCATTGTTTTTCTGCTTTGTTTCAGTAATAGTAGGATTTACTGTTCTTTGATGAGTACTCATCCATATTACCCATCCGGTAACAATAATAGTAATCAGGATGAAACCAATAAAACTACGTTTGTCAATTGGCTGTTGTTGTTGCATGAAATTTATTGTCCTTATTTGATTGCGAAAACACGCAAATACTAAAAATCTTTATTTTGAAAATGAGTGTAAATTCTCTTGTACTTTGGCATATGAATCTTTGATAGAATCCAATTTGTCTTTTTCTGACTGAATTACTTGTTCTGGTGCTTTAGAGACAAATCCAGGATTATGTAATTTTCTCTCTATAGATTGAATCAAACCTAAAAGCCTTTCTGATTCTTTAGTTAATCGGGCTATTTCTTTGTCTTTATCTATTGCATCAGCTGTTTCTATATAAATATCTATTCCTCGAACAACAGATGCTAAGCAATGTTCTGGTTTTGGTATATTTTTATCTATGATTACTTGAGATGCCCTACCTAAGGATGAAATAGTAGATGATTGAGCTAAAAAGAAGTCTTGTAACACTATATCGTCTACTTTTATAATAACAGGTAACTTCTGATGATTTTGAATATTGCTTAATGCTCTCATTTTTCTAATTTCTTCTACAATCATCTGCAATAATTCAAATGATGATTCAATGGTAGTTTGAACTGCATGCTGATTATATTCTGGCAATGCTGCTGTACTGATGCTTGAAGTATGTTTCTCTATTGCTAAAGATTGCCATAATTCTTCAGTGATAAATGGCATTACAGGATGTAATAGTCTTAGAATTCCATCAAAAATAGAAAGAGCAAAATGAACCAATTGAGCTTTTTGTTCAGTATTATGTGCATGTGCAATTTCTGATTTTACTATTTCTATATACCAATCGCAGAAATCTCTCCAAATGAACTCATGTAAGCATCTGGCATATTCAGTAATTTTATATTCTGAAAGATGTGTTTGAACTGTTTGAATTGTAGTTTGATAGCGAGAATAAATCCAAGCATCTGCAGCCGACATTTCATCTATTGATAATATATGCTTAATGCCTTCACAAGGATTCTCATCTTTTTTCATCGACAGAAAGCGTCCTGCATTCCATAATTTATTGGCAAAATTTCTTCCAAATTCTACTTGAGGAACATCTTGTTCTTGTACTTCTAAACGGACATCTGTACCTAAAGGTGCTAAATAGACAATTGTAAATCGTAATGCATCTGCGCCATATTTTTCGATAACATGTAATGGATCTGGTGAATTGCCTAAAGATTTAGACATTTTTCTGCCTTTACCATCACGAATAATGCTAGTGAAATAGACATCTTTAAAGGGGATTTTTCCGGTAAATTTTAATGATGCCATGATCATTCTTGCAACCCAGAAAAAAATGATATCTGGGCCAGTTACTAATAAATCAGAGGGTAAATAATAGCTAAGATCTTCAGTGTTTTCTGTCTTGCCATCTGCAAGCCACCCCATGGTTGTCATTGGCCATAACCAAGAAGAAAACCATGTATCCAGAACATCTGGATCTTGAATTAACTTCTCTGATTCATCTAGCCCAAGTTTTTTTCTTGCTTCCTGTTCCGAGACAGCTGCAGTACATGTTCCATCTTGAGCATAATACACAGGAATACGATGTCCCCACCATAATTGACGTGAAATACACCAATCACGGATTCCTGACATCCAATGTTCATAGGTTTTTGTCCAATGATGAGGATAAAATGTAATATCACCATTCATAACAGCATCAAGTGCTGGCTTAGCCAATGGTTTCATGTTTACAAACCACTGATCACTTAAGTATGGTTCAACTGGTTCTCCACCTCGTTCAGAAAACCCTACATTATGAGTATAGTCTTCAATCTTTTCAATTAAATCTATCGATTTTAAAGCTTCAACTACCTTTTTTCTGGCTACAAATCTGTCTAAGCCAGCAAATTCACCTGCCAATTCATTTAATGTAGCATCTGGATTTATCGCATTTGGCATACTAAGATTATGCCTTAAACCTACTTCAAAATCGTTGGGATCATGCGCTGGAGTAATCTTCACACAACCTGTCCCAAAACTTGGATCTGCATAATCATCAGCTATTATTGGAATTTCTTTTCCAGTAATTGGAACTATAACCATGGATCCGATTAAATGATTGTATCGTTCATCTTGTGGATTGACAGCAATAGCAACATCGCCAAAAATAGTTTCGGGTCTAACCGTAGCAACATTCAAATATCCATTGCCATTTTTAAGTGCATATCGCAGTGTATAAATATATTCTTGTACTTCCTTAAAGATAACTTCTTCATCACTTAATGCAGATTGAGCAATTGGAGACCAATTGATAATTCTTTTCCCACGATAGATTAAACCTTCATCAAATAAGCGTATAAATGTTTCGGTAACCGCATGAGATGCAGATTCATCCATTGTGAATAACGTTCTATTCCAATCACAAGAAATACCAAGAGAATGTAATTGCTGAAGAATTTTATCACCATATTGATGACGCCATTCCCATACTTTTTCTAAAAAAGCATCTCTACCTACATCATGACGTGATAATTTTTGCTCGCGAAGTTGTTGCTCTACTTTTGTTTGCGTGGCAATACCTGCATGATCTAATCCAGGAAACCAGCAAGTTTCAAAACCAGCCATTCGATTTCTACGAATATAAATATCCTGAATCGTATGATTTATTACATGTCCCATTGTTAAAACACCCGTCACATTTGGTGGAGGCATTAATATGGAATATGGCTTCTTATTAGGATTTGGAGAAGATATATATAATGATTTAGACATCCATTCTGCATAATGTTTTTGTTCAATTGCAGCTGGTTCATATGCTTTTGAAAGTTCGCTCATATAAGATTTGACCGCTCTGTACACATTTCAATGTATGAAAGTAATACAAAGTATAAGAAATGAAAATGTTTAATACTGAACGCAAATTACGAAATCTTTTGCAGTGAATACAGGTTAACAATGTGAGAAATACAAGTGATTACTATGAAAATTCTTTTCAATGAAGTTTTTTTTTTATGTTTGTAGGCCGGTGTTTCGGTTTGCAGCATACCAAACACCAAAAAGCCAACCTTTCATCGTTAAAGAATACATATTATGATAAAAAAGACCAGGCAGCGCCGTGCGCAAAAACCTAGGCTGGCTTCGCTTAGTATTTCTAGATCATGGAAATTTGCAGGCATCAGAATTGTTACCTCTCTTTTTCTTTTAGGAATTATTCTTTATGCAGCTTTTGCAGAAAGAATTCCTCTTATTGGTGCCTCTTGTAATGAACCCGAATCACATGTAACAAACAATCTTAATAACTCTAATAAAAAAGTTCCAATTTTAACATCTGCAGATAGTACAAAAGCTGTTGTTAATTTTAGATCGATTATCCAAAACTTGATTGATGCTGAAGGGATAGCTGCAAGTAGTAAAACAAGTATAAGAATACTTACTCTTAAACAGCACGAAGTACTTTTTGAAAAAAATCCACATCAATATCTAACTCCGGCTTCTACAACAAAATTATTTCCAAGTTTTTCAGCTTTCTATACGATGGGTTCGGATTATATGATTCCTACTCAAGTATTAAGTATTGGAACTATAGAAAATGGAGTATTACAAGGCGATATTTATTTAAAAGGATTTGGTGATGCTTTATTGGATGAGCAAGATATTACTGCATTGGCTCTACAATTAAAGCAAAAAGGGATTACTGCTATTAATGGAGGTATTTATGCCGATGCTAGTTATTTTGACAATATAACCCAAAGGCATATATATAGTGGAGATAATGAGGTAGTAGAGCCTTTGGCTCCAATTACTGCTCTGGGAATACATAAAAATGAATTTATCGTTGATATGGTACATGGTCAAACACAAATCATTCCTGCATCGGATGCTGTGTTTGTTAATCGAGCTATTTCTTCTGTACAAAAGACCATTATATCTGAACCCAAAAAGTCTGCAAAAAATATAGTAGTCTCAAAAAAAATAACTACAAAAACAAAAAATGGGAAGAAAAAAGTTATAAAAGTTGAGAAAAATCGCAGTAAAAAATCAGTTAAGAAAGTAACAAGCCATTCATCAAAAAAAACGAATAAAAAGCCATTAAAGAAATCATCAAAAAAGAGATCTCATGCTTGGTGGAAGATTGGATCTAGTTTCCAAGATCTACAAAGAAATGGTGATGCACCTAAAGCACCTAAAAGAAAAAAGAAAAGTAGGGCACCGATTGCAAGAATTTCT
>JALRHN010000110.1 GCA_023259575.1 Candidatus Kapaibacterium sp.
ACTCTAATTTAAACAACATATTAATTACTTCACCAAACATTTTTTCCATGTCTTTAAAGATTCTCATATCCTTCTCCTTTATAAGTTAATATCCACAACTATATGGAAAGAGAATCTACGGTGATTGCCCTCAACTATTGTACCAAATCTAAGATATAATATCCTGTACAATATATTAAAAAGAGGTTAAATATGCCAGTAACGGTAGGAATTGATTTAGGAACAACTAATTCTGTAGTAGCTTACATTGATAGTAACGGTAATCCACAAGTTTTAACAAATGAAGAAGGATTTCGCACTACTCCATCTGTTGTGTCATTTTCCGGGCAAGAAATTTTAGTTGGCCTATCTGCAGTTGATAATGAAAATGAAAATCCAGCTGAAACTATTAGATCTGTTAAAAGAAATATGGGCAAAAATTTTACATATGTCCTAAATAATAAAGAATATTCACCGGAGCAAATTTCCTCATTTATTTTATCAAAGCTTAAAAAAGATGCAGAAACATTTATTGGTGACACTATCGATTCTGCTGTTATAACCGTTCCTGCATATTTTAATAATGACCAAAGAAAAGCCACTAAAGTTGCTGCAGAATTAGCTGGTCTTAGAGTTTCCAGAATCATAAATGAACCTACTGCTGCTTCTCTTGCTTATGGTTTAGACAAGAATCTTAATCAAACTATTCTTGTATACGATTTAGGCGGAGGAACTTTCGATGTTACCGTACTTAAAATCGCTGAAGGAATGGATTTTCATGTTTTAAGTACTTCAGGTGACACAGAACTAGGTGGCGATGATTTTGATAAATGTTTAGTAGATTTAATTGTAGAAAAACACGGTATTAATCAAAGTAATGACCCTAGATTAAGAAATGCAGCAGAAAAAGCCAAAAAAGAACTATCATTTAAAACAGAAACTAATGTATCTATTCCTTATTATGAATTTGTAGATGGCAAACCAATTAATTTAAAAGTAACAATCAATAGGGAAGAGTTTCAAGATAAAATTCAAAGTTTAATTGATAAAACTAAAAAATGTGTAGATCAAGCACTTTTTGATGCTGGCCTTAAGTTTCATGACATTGATGAAGTTGTTTTTGTAGGCGGGTCAACTAGAGTTCCATACATATCTGAATCCGTAAAAGCATGGACAAATAAGAATCCTAACAAGTCCATTAATCCAGATGAGGCTGTGGCAATAGGAGCAGCCATTCAAGCAAATATTTTGTCTGGAAATAGTGATAAGGTAATTTTTCTTGTAGATGTCACTCCCTTATCTCTTGGAATTGAAACTCAGGGTGGTTTGATGAATGTTATGATTAAAAGAAACTCATCAATTCCAGCAGAAGTAACAGAAACATTTACTACAGCTTTTGATAATCAGGAAAAAGTAGATGTCTCAATTTATCAAGGCGAAAGACCACAAGCAGTTTTTAATCATTTATTGGGAAAGATTACTTTAGATGGTATTAAAAAAGCTTCTAGAGGTGTGCCAAAAATCGAAGTTACATTTGAAATTGATTCTAATGGTATTCTTTCAGTGATGGCAAAAGATGAAGATTCTGGAATTTCAAAATATCTTACTCTTGAAGGTTCATCATCTTTGACAAGCGACCAAATTCAAAAGCTAATCCAAGAAGCTGAAAATAATAAAAATGATGATAAATTATTCTTGGAAATTTCTAACATTAAATCTCAATTGACAGACAGGATTATTCAGATTGAGGAATTGTTAAGAACAGATGTATTGCCACGACATATAGTAGAAGATTTAACTGATATGAAAAAATCTCTTCAAGAATCTAGCGAGTCTAATAATATTGAGATGTTGACCGGCTTGCTAGAATCTACAAATGATGATATAAAAGAATATAGTCAAATTGTTTACAAAAAGGCAAAAGAACATGTCACTCAAAAACTATGATGATGATTTAAGAAGCGTTCATGGAGAATATATTGCTGGAATAGATGAATGTGGTAGAGGATCTTGTGCAGGTAGTATTGTTGCTGCTTGTGTTTTAATGGATTCTACTGTTTTTATCCCAGGCGTTAATGATTCTAAAAAGCTCTCAGAGAAAAAAAGAGATGAATTATATGAGCAAATTTTAAAAAATGCTATAAAGATTCATGTTTCTACTCGTGATCAATATTTCATCGATAAACATGGAATAAATCGGGCAAATAAAGAGATCATAGAAGAATCTGCTTTAGAGGTTTTAAAATATCATAAAGTAGATTTATTTATCTTAGATCAAGCCTCCGATATTAGCTTAAAAAATATGCACATGCTACCTAAAGCCGATTCGACTAGTTTTGTGGTAGCATGTGCAAGCATAGTAGCTAAAGTTATTCAGTGTCGCTTAATGAAAGATTTGGATGAACAATATCCCAATTACAAATTTTTATCAAACAAGGGATATTTAACTAAAGATCATATTCAAGCTATTATAGAAAATGGATTAACAGATGTTCACAGGAAATCGTATTCTTATAAATTTATTTGAAAAGCTTGGGTATTCTGCATCCTTTATTTGTGCAATTCACTGCACATTGATGCCAATATTAATGACCTTTTTGCCTTTATTGGGAATTAGTATGTTTGCAGATGAAAATCTTGAATTAATTTTATTGTTGTTATCAGGAATTTCAGGATTATTAACTATGTGCTTTGGATATAAAAGGCATAAATCAATCAAAGCATCTCTGTATTTTTATGTTGGGTTTGGGATGGTTGCTCTCATTCACACATTACATGAACATATAAATAAGAGCAACCTTGTGTTTAATTTGTTACTAGTTTTAGGATCTATTTTGATAATTTACTCATATAAGATAAACAAAAGTTTATGCGAATCTTGTAAATTATGCAAAAATCACTAAGCTGTGGTAACCCAGCAGGTGAATCCGAAGTCTACAGTAAGAAGACCGTTGGTGATCTCGAAGTTAGACTTGTTGATGACCGATCTTGTAAGGTTGAGCGATGGGAGAAGGCTGACCCATGCATCAGTTGTTGGGTTGTAGATCTCAAAGGAGAACGCAACTGATTCATAAACAGCTCCACCAGGGATTTGAAGTGTAAGGTCTCCAGAAGATGGCTCGTTTACACCGTAGGTAAGGTTGATAGATTCATCTAATGTACCTGCGGTATAGTCAGTGAAGTCACCGTCAGAGTTAAGGTCTTGTAAAAGAACAGCAGCCTTACCACCACCGGAGATTTCTACACCAGTGATACCAATAAATGGGAATTGGTTACCGAAGGAGTATTGTGTACCACCTGTATTAGGAATGGTAACAAGCTCACCTTGTCCGGTTTCGTCCATAAGGTTGGTCGATGTAGCATTAGGAACGAGGAAGTACTTCTTGTCAACTTGGGACTTGACTTCAATGTTCGCTTCAATAACGAAGAATGTTCTACCACCGATGTTTACACGGAAGTCGTAGAATCTTGCAACTCTTGTAGGACCACCAGCAGAAACTGGGCTCAAAGCAGGAATTGGGCTATTGACTAACTGGAAGTAACCAGCAAGCGAAGATGCAGCCGAACCATCAGACATAAGAGACATGGAAACCGAAGCTCCACCCTCAGAAACTCTAAAGTTTGCATTTTGAAGCAATGGCAATGTAGCTGTCGAAGGAGAAAGAATTTCAGTAATCTTTGTATTAGCAAGCGATCTACCGTCATGAGCAGAAGCACCACCGACAAGAATTGGAGCTTGGATCGAAATGTCTTCTGTTACGCCACCAATGTCCAAGATAGCCGAAAGAGGAGTTCCTTGGACGTAGCTCTTAGGGCTAACTTCCATCGATCTATTTCTAGATGCATTTTCAACGATGTACGAAGTCCCACCAATTCTGAGGGTCTTATATACACCGTAAAGGTTATTATTAAGAGGCATGTTGTTCCACCTATAAATTTAAATTTCGTTTTTGCGACACGATATAACTTTTTATATTACAAGAATTCTTTATTTTCCTTGTTATTAAAGATTTATTCATTAAAAGTAAAAAGTCCTCCTGCTGTCATTGGTTCATTAGGAGCTTGAATTTTAGTCCAAGATGTAGTTCTCTTAAGAATTTTAGCAGACAAAGGTACATCAGATATATTGAAAAGTGGATGATGAAAGGTTATTTGCAACTTACCAAGCTTAAAAGTTAAATTTTCATTAACCATCCAGCCACCATGAATGTGTTGATGTAATTCTAATCCTCTTCTCATAACTTCATTCATTTCTCCAGTCCACTTAGTACCTTTAACACCTATGAATTGGACTTGATCATTTCTTTGTGCAACTGTTGTACTAATAGGCATAAGAAAAGCATGTGTTTCAGATTGATTTTCAATATTTATGCTGAATCCTGATAAAGATCTCATTTGACTTTCTTCTCTGTAAGCATCTAGATCAAGCCAAGATAAAGCTCTTTTTAAGTATGTAGCATCAGAAGGAGCAACATATCCCAAACTGGTTCTTACATCTATCATTCCAACAAAATCTGCTGTCAATTTTGCATATTCATCATCAGGAGAACAGTTAATTTTTAAATTTTTTATTAAAACACAATCTAAAGACAAAAGTTCATTGTTAATTGTTGGAACACTACCTGCAGTTAAACCATAATGAGAAGCTACGTGGTTTGTATCTATCCTTAAAGCTGTCATGGGATTTTCAGCATGTTTCAATAATTCTTTAACAGCAGGATCTAAATTTCCATTTCTATCAACACGTAATGGACAAGTCAATGATCCTTCAAATCTTTTAGCACCAATGTTTGAAATAGCTGCTCCTGGTCCACCTTGTATGAAGTTTTGATTAATTTCTATATCTTGTTTTTGATTAATACTAAAATCATCAACCATAAGATAATAATTATTTACTTTTAAACTTCTTATTAATAAACCAGTTGCACCCTCATGATTATTTATAGGACCAGGATAAGGCATCTAATTACCACCTTGAATCTTCTACTTCAAACATGCCTTTTTGAGCAATTGAAATATCACCATACGATTCCCAAGTGTATCTATATTTTCCGGGTAATAAAGCTAACCACTCAACGTAATAAATGCCAGTAGCTCCATTGTCATGCTTAAGTTGAACATTTGTGCCGTAAACATAAGTAGTGGTGACATCAGCTGGATCAGTAATTAAGAATCTAATACCCGTAGGATCTGTCAAAGTTCCATCTCTTAATTTTACTTGAGCTTCAATCCTAATCGTAGAATTCGAATATAATTTTTGATTCATAGCGTTACCTCTTTAAATATATTCTTAAATGAATGCTAGTATTCTTACAAAAAAAGCCAGCATAAAGCTGGCTTTTTAAGGATAAATATTTGATTGTTACTTCTCGTTCCAAGCAACACTTTCTGCAGATTCAATAGATGAGGTATTCATGCTTTGTGCAGCTGGGGCCATATTCCTAAGAACTTCTAATTCTTCAGGAGTAATTCCACCAATTTTTCTCACAATTTCTGCCTCAATTAATCTTGCCTTAACAGCTGCAGCAACTTGATCTAATTCTACATTTGCAACTTCTACAGCTCTTTGTTTTTCAGTCCAAAGCTCATTAAGTTGCTCGTCAGTTAATGTTGAAAAATCCATTTTATTTAATTCCTAAAATTAGAGCTTGAAAATTTTCGAGGCATCCGTAGACCATTGTACAGTTATGTCTCCACCGTTTGGTTGAATCGGCAAGTTTGTTGCAGTATCAAAATAAGCAATTAACTGTGATGTTCCTTCAGTGCCAGTATCTCTGTAAATTACGAACTGGGTAATTTGCGAACCAGAAACAGCAGTAAGAGTGATGTTAGAAGCGTTAGCAACACCAGCACCAGGAGTCGATGTTGTTAAAGCAGCAGATGTCGCAACTCTAGCACCAGCAGTAATATCAGACAAATATTGATGTGTTGCTAAGTTGACTGAATAAGCACTGGATAAAAGCACTACTTTAAAAGAGTTGCTCGACCAGTTAATTTGACCTAATAAGAATGCATTTCTACCAGTATCATAAAGAGCGTTAGCCATATATTGTTCCTCACAAGAAGTATAATAGTAATTTTCTACAAATAGTTCTTAGTTATCCTTTTTTATACACTAAGGCAACCGTTCACTATCATAAATTTTAATTTCCATGATGTATTTGTTATCGACTTGATTTTCCAAGAGATATTTACTACTAATTTGTTCTTCAATTACTGAAATATCTCTTACACTTACATTGATATTACCGTAGTCATTAGTTGTCATTCCTATTGTCCCTAAAGGTAATATCATAACCTTAAGGATGCCATCACGGAATGCAAAGATGAATTTAGGAGTTTCGACGTAAGAATTATTGATTAGCGAAGGAGGTAAAATCTTATGAACTGCTCTAAAGAGATGAATTCCAAGAGCTTCTGCAGATAATATTGTTCCAGCACTAATATTATTCTTAAGTTCGAATCTATGTAATCCTAAAGCTTGTACTGTTAAGATGCTTGTTGGTGTTAATCTAGCTACTGAAGATAGACTATGAGTATTCACAAATTCTCTCGAAGAAATTGTTCCAGAGAGAATATTAACAACACCAGGTCTTACAGTATGAATTCCTAAAACATGAGCAACTGTAAATGATGTTGGCAAGATTTTCGCAACACCGGCAATTAACTTATAACTTTCAAATTGTTCTCTTGTAGGTATGGATGTTACACCAGTTACATTTACATTTCCAGGATTAAGTCTATGTATTCCTAAGATGTTTGTATTAATTAAGCTTTGATGTAAAATCTTTGCAACTTCAGGCTTAATTGTATGAGTTCCAAG
>JALRHN010000111.1 GCA_023259575.1 Candidatus Kapaibacterium sp.
ACTACAATTCATTGGCATGGAATGCATTTACCAGCAGTAATGGATGGTGGTCCTCATCAAGTTATACCCCCAGGAACATTATGGCAACCATATTGGAAGGTAACTAATAATGCTGCAACATATTGGTATCATCCTCATTTACACGAAATGACATTAGAGCATTTGTCTAAAGGAATTGGTGGATTTATCATAGTGAAAGACGCAGAAGAATCAGCTTTAGCACTACCAAGAACTTATGGAATTGACGATATTCCTCTGATGCTAACAAGCAGAAGATATAATACTGCTAATCAATTTGTTGTACAAAATGTAGCATATGGTGATTATCTATTAGTAAATGGAACAAGAGACCCAGAAATTACATTGCCAAAGCAAATAGTCCGTTTAAGACTTCTTAATGCAGAAGTTGAAAGGGCATATAATTTTGGCTTTAGTGACAATAGAAAGTTCTACATTATTGCAAATGATGGTGGTTTACTAGATAAACCTGTTCAAGTAAGCAAATTGCTAGTTGCTGTTGGTGAACGATATGAAATTTTGGTAGACTTAAGTAATGACAATGTTGGTTCTAGCTTAAATTTAATGTCATATAATGCTAATCAACCTTTTGGATTCCCTGGCGGCGAACCAGCTGCTCAAGGTAATTTTGGAAGCTTACTTAATAATAAAGATTTTAACTGCCTTCGCATAAATATTGGGCAATCAACAAATTCCCCAATTACATCTATTCCCACTTCTTTGATTTCAAATCAATTTATTAATTCAGCAGATGCCACAGTTAGCCGTTCAATCAATGTAAAAGGTGGAGTTCCAGGCAATCCTACTCCGTTTAATTTTAATGACAAAATTTTTGACATAAATAGGATTGATAATACCGTCAATTTAAATGCTATAGAAAAATGGACAATCACAAATAGCAATGTTTTTGGTCATACTTTTCATATTCATGATGTTCAATTTAAGTTAGTTTCCAGAAATGGAAATACTAATGCAGTTGGACTACATGAGCAAGGTTGGAAAGATGTACTTTATTTACCGAGAAATGAGAACGCAACTTTTATTGCAAAATTTGATGATTATGCAGATCCCATTCACCCTTTTATGTATCACTGTCATTTTTCTAATCATGAAGATGATGGTATGATGGGACAATTTGTTGTGAATAATCCAAGTTCAATTATCGAAAATATGCCTGATGAATCTCAATATACCCTATTTCCTAATCCTGCTTCTGATGTGATTTTTATTGAAAATACAGGCATTGAAATCTATTATATAACAATTGTAAATAGTGTAGGAAAAACAGTGATGATGCTTCCTCAACCAGAAATTCATAAAGGTATTTCTATAGCACATCTTCCTAAAGGCATGTATTATATGCAGATAATGGATGCAGCTACAAAAACAACTATTACAAAACAATTCAGTAAATAAACCTTTTATATAAATCGATAATCTATTGACAATGAAAAAACTCTATTATGTTTTTATGATTTATTTTATCATGATTTCATTGTCAATAAGTGAAATCTATGCAAAGGAAAAACAATCAATTATTAATAGAATCATAAAACCTTTTTCAGCTCCAACTGCGTTAGGTACTTTGTTTTCATTGCAAGAAAAAGATGAATATACAGCCATTGCAGTTGTTTTTACGTGTAATCATTGTCCATTTGCAAATTTATACACAGATAGATTAAATGCCTTTTATCAAGAATATCTTCCTAAAGGTGTTTTACTTATTGCCATAAATCCAATGGATTCAGTTCTTTATGAAGACGAGACATTGTATAATATGAAAACAAAAGCTATTAAAGATCAATTTCTTTTCCCTTATCTTCAAGACGCTGATCAATCAATTGCAAAGGCATTTTCGGCAGATTTTACACCACAAGTGTATTTACTACAAAATAGAAAGTCTTCTTGGAATATTGTGTACAAAGGAATCATTGATGATAATGGTAAAAGTCCAGAGATAGCTAAAAAGTATCTTAAAGAAGCAACCGATTCGCTCTTATTACAGCGTCCAATCAAAGACTCAATTATTGAGTCATTTGGATGCAAAATCATTTATAGATATTAACAAATGAAATTCTTTTTACTACTTATAGTTCTTTTATCATCCTCTTATTTCACTATTGCTCAATCCTTTACTGGTTCTGTATCAAGAGGTAAGGCAACTGTTATTGATCAGAACATATTTCCAAGTTGTTCGGGGTCACGTCCTTCTGTGGTAGGTAAAAGTATGTCCAATGATGGAAAAGAATGGATTGTCCCTGCAGAAACGGTCTTTTTACAAGGACCATATCTTTCTGATTTTTATAATCAGTGTAATAATATCACTCCATCAAATATAAATGCTGTAGATCTTAACAAGATACCCATCAACATTATCGATGAAGATGGTGATATTATTACTGGATATGTGCTAAGCGATAATTATTGCGAAGTATATATAAATGGTATTCTTATTGGTGCAGACCCCGTGCCATTTACTCCATTTAACTCTTGTTTATTAAGATTTAAAGTAAAAAAACCATATACAATAGCTGTAAAACTTGTTGATTGGGAAGAAAATTCTGGTCTAGGGACAGAAAATAATAATGGGAATCTTTATCATGCTGGAGATGCTGGGTTTATTGCTCGCTTTAGTGATGGTACAATATCAGATACTTCATGGAAAGCTCAAGTGTATTATATAAGCCCTTTGATGTCCCCAGATTCAATAATCGAATTATCAAACAATACAAGATATTGCAAACAATTAGCAAGAAATATTCCTTGTGCTGATTCATGCTATGCCGTCCATTATCCAATACCAATTAATTGGCAATCACCTGTATTTGATGATTCAAACTGGCCAAAAGCTTATCTATATACTCCCGAAACTGTTGGAGTGAATTTTCCTGCGTGGACAAATTTCACTTCATTTTGGACATCAAGTTCTTTTATTTGGACTTCAAATTTAGTTGTTGATAATTTGGTATTGGCAAGAAAAACTGTTGGCTCTAAACCTTCTTCAGTTTTAGAATCCTTAGAATCACAACCTATAATTTCTGTAGATAATAACAGTATTTCTTTAATTTCTCATAAAGATATTCATAATGCAACTCTGCAACTTTTTTCAATAGTAGGAAATTGTATCGGTACTATACATAATGCTGAGTTAATTGCTGGTATACCATATCAGCTTCCTTTATCTAATGCTCTTCCTTTGGGTGTCTATTGTATTTCTATAAAAGATCCTAATTCTTATGTATTCACATCCACAATCTTCATTCATTAAAATCTTTATTCATTTTTAAGCGCAAGATTATGAAAAAGCACCTCATCTATATCATCTTTTTATTTCTTTTAACTCCTATTATGGTATTCTCTCATAGTGGGAATACAAAAGCTCTTTTTGATAGAGATTGGCAGATCGGGAATAGACAGATCCATGGGTCTTTTTATATGCTAAAAGACAATAAAGTGTATATAGAGCAAGAACATAATCTTATTGTGTCTTTTCCATATTCTGAGCTTTCTAAAAAAGATAGATTGTATACCGATGCAAGATATAAGGATATTCTTCAGATTAATGTACCTCAATATTCAATACCGAATATTCATTCATTACCGAAATCGCCATTTTATTCACATATTATCTTTGTGCTTCTTGGTATAATTATCTTACTTATGATATTATTTAGATATCAAAGAGTATATGCTTGGTATTTTGCATGCATAGCATTGATATCAATGACATATAGCTTTAAGGATGGAATGCCTGCTTTGCAAAGTGTTCAAACTGATCCTTCTACAATTGATTCTGCATTTACTCCTTTTAAAGAACATGTTGTTACATCGTGGGACAAAACATATTTCAGAGTTGGATCATTAGGTCTAGCAACTACTCATGAAATGATGAAAGGTATTACTGCTTGGCAGCAACAGGTTCCTATTCCTCAATGTTATCTAGGTAATAATGCATGGAGTATTCCATTAAACCCCGTAATGGCTGTTAATTCAGTTCCTGTTGATCAAAAACATTGTACGCGAGGTGGAATTGCTATTGCTGTAAATGGCATTGCAATATTCAATCCATATACTAATACAGGTGTAGATGCTTATGCTGACGGACAATTAGATAATTGGGGAGGACATAGCGGAAGAGCAGACGACTATCATTATCATATAGCACCAACACATTTATATAGTTTTACAAAACAAAGTTTACCAATTGCATATGCTTTTGATGGTTTTGCAATATATGGAGATAAAGAACCAGATGGTTCAGATATGAAATCACTGGATATTCATCATGGACATGCCGGTACTAATGGTGTATATCATTATCATGGTACTTTAACTGTTCCGTATACAATTGCATCATTCGCAGGAGAAGTAACAGAGGATTCAACATATCAAATTATACCCCAATCTAGTGCAAAAGGATGTCGCCCAGCATTAACACCATTAAAAGGTGCTACTATTACAGGTATGATACCTAATCAAATGAATAATGGTTATACACTTTCATATACATTAAACAATCAAACATATAAAGTGGATTATAGTTGGACGCAAGCTGGGAATTATACATATAATTTTATATCTCCAACTGGAACAACTACAAATCAATATAAAGGACAAACAATTTGCAGTTTGCCTACAAGTTCAATACAAGAAGATCAATCTAAAGAACAATATGATATTCAGCAGTTTTCCGATAGAATATTAGTCCAAAACCTTTCAGATGTTTCATTGGTAAGTGCTATGCAGTTAAGCCTATTTACTGTTGATGGAAAATTAGCTGTCCAAAGTTTAACTGGACAAAATCTACTCTCTACTCAGTCATTACCATTTGGTTTATATTTTCTCTCAATTCAGCCTGGTAATATGGTTAAAAGCATCATAGTTAAACCTTAGTATTTCCTATGTTTTTTAACTTTTTGATTAAAGGTTTCGAGCATGTATTTCCTTTAGGTTACGATCATATACTATTTATGATTGCCCTTTTTTTATATAATTCTCGTATTAAAACAGCTATACTTCAATGTTCTGTTTTTACAATTGCGCATTCATTAACACTGGCTTTAACTGCCAATCGACTAATTATACCAAATTCTCAATTGATAGAAATAGGTATTGCAATATCAATATTTATAGCAGGATTAGAAAATATCTTACCTAGAGTTAATTTTTCAATAAGGCTATTAATAATATTTTTATTTGGCCTAATGCATGGGATTGGTTTTGCTGGGGCATTGGCAGATATTGGAATTAAGAATCAAGAAATAATAACAGTGCTAGCTGGATTCAATATTGGTGTCGAATTAGCACAAGCAAGTTTGATAGTTATATTATATTTTATTCTATCAAAGCCATTTTTAGATGCCCCTTGGTATAATACTTTTATAAAAAAACCAGTTTCTTTAATAATTGCAAGTTGTGGCTTATTCTGGGCTATAACAAGGTCATTAGGTTAACAATGAAGATCTTCTTTTTATTCCTTTTCATATTGTTTTGTGAATCAGATGCTCAATTGGTTAAAAAAACCATGAAGAATTTACCTGATACTTGGCAAACAAAAGATTACACTAAAACTTTTGGTGAAGATTCAGATTATTCTCTAAATCCACCAGGTTTTATAATACAAGACAATTCAACTGCTATAGACACAGTAACGGGTTTGCAATGGCAAAGAACAGATGGAGGAGAAATGACATTTGAGTCTGCAGGATTATACTGTGATACATTAACTTTAGGTGGATTTACAGATTGGCGCCTACCAAATTGTCATGAATTATTCAGCTTATTGCATCTTGACAAACCAAATCCGGCACTTCCAGAAGCTATATTTCCAAAAACTGGTGCTGAATACTGGTGGAGCTCGCAAAGTCAAGTTAATGATAATACAAAAGCATGGGTTGCTAATGCTGGCGGAGGTGTTGGGAATCATCTAAAAAAAGAGACCATAAGTGCAGGTGGTACAAAAAATTATCATGTAAGAGCAGTTCGAGATATTCTGCCACCAAAGGAATATCAATCTAGATTTATACAGAATGCTGATGGAACAATCACAGATAATTTAAGTGGATTAATGTGGAAACAACAACCACTACAAGATTCATTAAATTGGGAATCAGCTTTGCAATTTGCTGAAGAAGCAAATAGTGCTGGTGTAAATGACTGGCGCTTGCCTAATATCAAAGAATTACAATCAATAAATGATGAAGAGTATTCAAATCCATCTATTAATCCCGTGTTTAATGGTCAAATTACTGTAGGAAAATATTGGTCATCAACTTCTCTCCCAAATCAAACTACAAAAGCGTGGTACTTAGATACAAGATTCGGTATAACTACATATGCATTAAAAACTGATAAGTTAAAAGTAGTTTTAGTAAGAACTGCTAATGCTTCATTAGGTGCAGAAGAAGCTGAAAACATTTTACCATATAGAATATATTCTAACAATAATATAGTACATATTGAGAGTAATTATCCGATTGAATCATTGTCTTGTGTCGATATAACAGGACGCAAGCTTTTTGAAAACCAAAATCAGATATATTCATTAGATATTCCCCAAAATTCTGAAGGATGCTATATAATGTCTTTTACAATTAATGGCCACACTTATAGAACTTCTTATATTCAAGCAGCAAGATGATTATTGATTCATTAGATACTCTTAATCACTATACAAGTTTACATCCAGAATTCAGTAAAGTTATTGAAGTATTGAATTCTAATATGT
>JALRHN010000112.1 GCA_023259575.1 Candidatus Kapaibacterium sp.
ATATTTTTATTATCTACCCTAATTTATTTCTTTTAATTAATCTCTTCTTCCGCCTAGTAAGCGTAGAGTAAAGATAAATAAATTAATAAAATCTAGATATAAAGTTAATGCACCTAGTATAGCACCTTTTGTAGCGATTTCGCTTCCATGAAATTCTAATTCGGCAGATTCTTTTATTTTTTGAGTATCATATGCGGTTAAGCCTGTGAATACTAAAACACCGATTATTGAAATTGCAAAGCTTAAAGCATCACTTCCTAAAAACATATTGACAATGCTTGCCAAGATTATTCCAATGAGCCCCATAAACATAAAAGATCCAATACCAGATAAATCTTTTTTCGTAATTGTACCATATAAGCTCATTGCGCCAAACATTCCAGCGCTAGATAAAAAAGATGTAACGATTGCTGTTTCAGAATAAATTAATAGCAAAGCAGATAATGTTAATCCATTTAATGCCGAATATAAAAGAAAAGAACCCATTGCTGTGATTGTATTCATTTTTTCAATAAAACCAGAAAGAGCAATAACTAGTCCGAATTGAGCAAGAATTAATATCCACCTATAAGACAATACATCCATCATAATTTGTTGATCTGAAGCTATGATTCCACCAATTAATGCGGTTGTGAATAATCCCCCAACCATCCATCCATATACTTTTGTTAGATATGCTTTTTGAGCCTCGGAGACTGCAACTGATCGAGCTTCTGCCATTGATGAATTCATGATGTATTCCTTATATAATTACATAAACCAATGATATGACGTTTTAGAATAAAACTAATTTAGGGAATTCCTTTAAATCAACAGTATTTGCTAAAGCCTTATGCTGGAATTTACAAATACTTGTCTTCCTATCATATTTGGAATAGACTGTAAATTCATAGAATTCAATGCATTGTTTATTCCAATTGATAACATTAATGTAGATGGTATTTCAGAAATATTAAATTCTTTGGACATAGCAGCATTGATGATAGTATATCCTTGAACATATTCATTATCAAGATCAGGAACTTTACGATTTAAAATTACTGGTCCATTATTATCAAGAGCTTCATCACCAAATCTTCCTATCATTTGGGCTCTGATATTACATGAAAAGCCATTTTCAGGATTATTATACTCTAATCGAATAGTACCTGTATGCTTTGATCGAAACCATAATCCACCATATTCATTTTCTGTTAAAGGCTTAAAGGTACCATTTGATGCACTAACTGTTCCTGCTATTCCCTTTTGTATTGCATCATCAACCTCTAAATCTTTCGTATCCAAATATTGATATCCTATTGAAATTCCTAAAGATTGATTATCTATTTTGGATAAAGAAAATATCCATCTTGTAGAAATATCAATTCCCGAAGTTAAAGCTCTAGAAATGTTTCTATAAGAATAAATTGATTGACTTGAAATTGGATCTGATTTTACAAAGTAGAATTCAATAAGATTAGACAATTGATTAATAAAATAGCGACATTCAAAAAAAACAGAAATCGGTTTTAAATCCATTAATGTCAATGACTGATTATCATAGATTAAACCAATATCATAAGCGATAGATCTTTCAGGTTGTAAATCGATACCCAATCTTCTGGAACCAATCAAATCATATCCAGCTCCTCCTAGCCTATTAGAAAACTGCACATATAATTGTCTGAAATCTGGAACTTTAAACCCAGTTCCAATAGAACTATTCAAGCGAATATGTTCAGTTGCTTTAATATTGAGAGAATATTTTGGATTAATAATATTAACAATGCTTTTTGCAAAATCAGAAACTGAAAACTCAGGATTTTTATATGCAGAATTTTGTACATATCTAGCACTTAAAGCATAAGAAATCCAAGAAGTTGGATTCCCTTCCCATTGCATAAAACCACTAAAAGTTCTAAATGATGGTTTGTCTGGATAACGTGTCCCAGAAATATCATCTATTGTATATTCTGTACCGAATGTATAACGATTTTTTTCAGACCAAAAAACATCATATTGAAGATAAGATCTTAAGAGATTTCTAGACATATCATCTATAGAAGTTCCACTACCTTGTATTGAGTCAAAATTATACCTTTCTCCATAGGAACTTGCATATACTTGAGCTGATAATCTAGCTTTGCCATGTGTCCATTCTCCCGAAATGGTTGAACCAATGTCTTTTTGCACCACACTGCCAGTATTAGAGGCAATTTGACCAAAAAAAGATTCAACAAATTTGCCTTTTGAATCTGACATAAACCCTCTGAAATCAGCTCCAATTTTTAGATTATTTTGGGCAAACCATTTCATCTTAGTATGTAATGTATAATCTGTAAACCCTTGATATGGATATACTTTATTAGACTGTTCTAAAGTAAATGGTAGAGAATTCTTATAATTTACAAAAGTGCTGAAATCAAACTTTTCACTTCCATATTGTAGTTCTGCACGATATTCTTGTGCGCCTTTTTGAATGATTTGTCCAAATATAGAACCCTTGAATCCTATCTCTGGCTTTTTGGTAATGATATTGATTACTCCTGCTAAAGCTTCACTACCATATAATGAAGACATAGGGCCTTTTACAATTTCTACTCTGTCGATATTCCCTACCGATATTCTAGATAAATCCAATACCCCAGCAACTCTTCCGATCATTGGCTGTCCATCGATTAAGATTTGAGTATAATCTGCACTCAAACCCATTATCTGAACGCCTGTTCTAACATTTGTTGTTAGGGCAATTCCATTTTGTTCTTTTAATAAATCACCAATATTTACCATTGCTGATGTATTAACTTGTTCTTGTGAAATTACTTCTACTCGGACTGGCGAATCTTTTTGAACTACTTCATTTCTAGTACCGGTAACAACAATATTTTTTTTACTTTTTATTACCGATACAGTATCAGTTTTTTTTATTGGAATTTTAGGAATTCTTGGTTTATTGGTATCAATAGCAATTAACTCATTACCTTGTACTTGTATTGATAATGAACATAAAATGATAATACAAACTATTCTATATATCATGAGAAAAAGTATAATCATAAAAAAACCCCTTCTTATTTTTCCGTAAGAAGGGGTTGAACACTTTAGAAATGTATCATGACAAAGGAACTGTATAAGCTGCATTTTTATTAAGGGCTTTTCTTACCCATGCACCGTTTTCTTCTGCCATTCGGCGAACAGCCAAGCGTTCTTTATTGCATGGTCCATTGCCGCGGATAACTTCAAAAAATTCATTCCAATCTGGGTCGGAATATGACCATTTTCCTGTTTCTTTATTTTTAACAAGATTTGGATCTGGGATTGATAAACCTAATTCAAGAATTTTTGGCACATATTGATTAAAAAATTGCTGACGCATATCATCATTGCTTGCCATTTTAACTTTCCATCGCATCAGAATTTCACTATGCACTGATGCATTATCTGGAGGGCCAAAAAAATGCATGATTGGTTGCCACCATCTATTCAACGCATCCTGTACCATTTCTCTTTGGACAGGTGTTCCAGTTGCTAAAGTGGTAACATTATCATAACCATAACGTAAATGGAAAGATTCTTCCATACAAATTCTTTCTAATGCCCTGCAATAAGGACCATATGATCCTTTTGAATTCAATACTTGATTAATAATTGCAGAGGCATCAATTAGCCAAGCTATAACCGCAGTATCTGCCCACGTTTTTGCTGGATAATTAAATACATTAGAATATTTAGATTTTCCATTGATCAAATCATTGATCATTTCTTCGCGAGTTTTCCCAAGGGTTTCTGCTGCATTATATAATAATTGAGCATGGCCACTTTCATCTTGTACTTTGGCCATTAATGCCATTTTACGCTTAAAACCTGGTGCCCTTGTAATCCAAGTACCTTCTGGTAATGCTCCAATAATCTCAGAATGTGCATGTTGTTCTATCATTCTGATTAATTGTCTGCGATACTCTTTTGGCATCCAATCATAAGGTTCTATCTTTTCGCCACGAGCTATTTTTGCTTCAAATTGTTCTAAACGAATCGGATCTTCATTAAGAATCTGAGCCGTTTCTGATATATCTAGTATACTTACATTGCCATACATATGCAATTCCTTGGTTGTTTTTACAAAAATACCAAAGGAGTATGGTTTAACAAAGCTCTACTCCTTAGTTTTTTAGTTTTTTTGTGCTGCTCTTTGCATATCGGAAAGAATAATATCCGATTTCAGAGAACATAGTAGGTTTTTCAGGTTGATCCTTGTAAATACTAAGGATTTGTAGCTTAACATAGTTCCCTAAACGTGTTTTTAGTACTAATGTTTTTTGTGCTACTGGACTAATTGTTTTTGAAGATCCATCATAATTAAAGAAGTTACCCGGGGAAGTAAGCGCTATTGGCAAGATTCTTCCAGTGGTTGATTGATCATCTATCTTAAAATTACTATCTGCAGGTGCTGTCGTTAGTAAATCAAATGTAGTGTCAACAATTAATCCTTTTGTTAATCCACTTGGATTTACTGTCCCAGAATTTAAAAATATATCGATCTGTTTTGTTTTACCACCACCATATAAATATGCCATCTTAATGTCCCATTCAGCAGACTCAGATTTTGTTGGTGGAACAATACTATCACCATCAAATGAATAATAAACAAATTTAGATTGTGCCGTATCTGGAATAATATTTTTAATTATTCGGGTAGAAACTGTATCAGTTGTAGTTGTAACATTTGATGAATTATCAGAACATGAATCTAAGGCAAACAATAAAATGAATGCAGACAAAAAACAAAATATCTTGTACATAAAATACCGTAATAAAGTAATGTGATATGGTGATTTATTTTTTACAAAATTACGTGTAATCACACATATTGTCAAAACAAATATTGTTATATGTACAATTATATATTAATTATTTTTTGCTCCTTCTAGCACCCATTGTCTTAAACCCTTGATTTGACTTGAATTAATTCTATCTTGAAAAGACATCATATGTGCTTGTTTTCCTTCTAAAATTTGATTTAGCAGGCTTATATCAGGTTTACCCGGAATAATCAATCCGGCTCTTCCTATTAAAGCATAGTAAGATGTAACATCAACACTACCCATTTTTGATTCATAGTCATGGCATCCTGAAAAAGCGCAGGTAAGTTCTAACAAAGGTTTTACTTGTAATTGATAGCTGATATTTGTGTCAGGAAAAATAATTTGATCAGGCGTAGTAATCACGTTATCATTACATGCAGAGCATAATAACATACCATAAAGTAATAGTGATATAGCTACAAATTTCATATTTATTATACTGTTATAAAATATCTTTAGAATTTCACTTCGTGTCGGCACATCAAGCTTTGTTTTTTAGATATGTAAAATTGGATGAACAATTTCTACGGTATCATTTTTATTATATGATACTTTAGCTAGGAATAAACCAGAGGGAGGACATGTTAATGTAGCCGGGACATTAGATGATTTTTTTAAAAGAATAGGGATTTCATCTGCTTTCATTTTACCTCTACCAACTTCAGCAATTACACCTACCATACGTCTAACCATATTCCACAAAAAATGAGAACCTGTTATTGAAATTAAGATAAGATCGCCATGTTCTCTAACTGAAATTGACATAATATCAACTTTTGTAGATTTTTCATCAGGATCATCAGCTGTAAATGATCTAAAATCATGCATGCCTTCAAAATGTGAGGCTGCTTTTTGCATTGCTGAAATATCCAGATTATCTTTTATCCACCAAACTAGTTTTTTTCCAAATGCGGTTCTTCTTCTTGAGATTTGATAGAGATATGTTCTTGAAACTGCATGATGTCTTGCATGAAATCGATCATCAGCTTTTTCTACATGAAGTATTGAAATATCACCTGGTAATTCATCATTTAATTTTTGTCTAATAATATGTGGAGCTAACATAGTTTTTACATCAAGATGAATTACTTGTTCTAATGCATGAACACCTGCATCGGTTCTCCCAGAACCATATAACTCGAATGAATCAGTCGCGAATACTGTTTTAGCAGCACCAATTAATTCTCCTTGAATTGTTCTAGCATTTTTTTGAACTTGCCATCCAGAAAATCTAGTTCCTTCATATTCTAATGTAATTTTATATCGAGGCATATCAATCTTATATTTCTAAAAAACTCATCGTTGTTTTTCAAAGATACGGTATAAATACTAGCTAATTTGTTCTGCTCACAAATGATTTACTTTAGAGTTGTTTTCTTTGTGAACATAGTATTATAATGAGGAGCAATCAATATTTCAGAGAATGTTCCTTTCTGTGTTAAAACTCGTATGATAATAATTGGATCATGTATATCAGAAAGAGGTATAGATACATGTGTTTGTGAAGATAAAATATGTACAAGTATCCTTTTTCCTGATAGAGACAGTATTAATATAGATGATGAAGACATAATAAGGAACAACGACATGCCTCCAGCAGAGCCAAAGGGAGGAGAATAAAAAGAATATGATGCTCCTCCACTGGCGTTTAGAGGTGAGGCAGTCCTAGATGAGGAGGAAGATCCCAGACAATGAAAAGAAGGGTTGAGGCTGAGAAGGGATAGGAATTTAGATAATCTCTATAACCCTGAGGAGTTTCTCCATAATAAATTTCCAATTCTCATCCAATATTCACTAAGGTCTTGAATGAGAAAAT
>JALRHN010000113.1 GCA_023259575.1 Candidatus Kapaibacterium sp.
ATGTTTGAGAAAAAAATGATTCTATATTATTTTCTATTGAAAGAACGGCAATTGATACTGTATCTGTATTAAATTCACATCCATTTTGGTCTATCACCTTTAACCAGTACTCACCTTGTGTATCAATGGTTTTCTGCAAACTAGTATCTCCATCATTCCACTGATAGACAGAAAATCCAAATGGAGCCAATAATTGTGTTTTTTCATTTTTACAAAGAGATGTCTTTCCATTCAGAATAATTTTTGGGTATACATTATCACTTCTGATTATTGTTGGTGTATTAAATAAGTATTCACATCCATTTGTATCGATTACTCTTACTGAATAGTTACCAGATTGAGTAATCATTATAGATGATTGTGATTCCTCTGTAGACCACATATATGATTTAACTGGTCCTTTTACAGTAGCAATTAAAACTTCATTCTTACATAAAACTGAATCTCCATTTAATTCTAAAGTTATGTTTTGAGATGGTAAATATTCAAGAAACAACGAATCTTGATGCCATGTACATGAAGCATAATTATAAGATTGCAAATAATACCAATCAGAACTTTGAACTACAATTTTATTTTCATTGGATATCTGATTGTTTTTATTACCCTTGGACCATGAAAATTGAGAATATGTTCCTGTTGGAGCAGACAAAGTTATCGAAGAACCAAAACAATATGGTGGATTAGGTTTTTGAATTAAAAATGAAGATTGTGTAGGTATAACATATCGGTATACACCTTCTCCAACAGCCCAACCAACTGTGTCATTAATGAACCAGATATCATCAATATTGGCTGAACCAATGCCACAATTCTTTTTTTCCCAGTTTTTACCACTATTACTTGTAAAAAGAACTTCACCTTTATCACCACAAGCCCAGCCACGATTTTGATCTAAAAGATAAGCTCCAAACATTGATTTATTAATAATTGTTGTATTCCAAGATCCACCACGATCCGTAGAAAATCGTAAAGATCCAATTGCTTTATTTCCTCCCGAACAATCTTCTCCGGCTGTTGGCAATAAAAAACTATTTCCTTTATTAGTTAATTCTTCTGTCCAATATTTAGGTCCAGAATAAGAAAGGACTGTCCAAATATTTCCGCCATTAGTTGTTTTCCAAAGGACACCACTTGAAACTGCATATCCCAAACCATTTTTTTCATAGAGAATAATATCACTCATACCAGATTGATTTTCATATCCATAATTTACTTGCCACGTTAAACCCCCATTTGTTGTTTTCATAAAGGTTTGATTGTCCATGCTACAACCACCTCCAACAACAAAACCATTATCTTCATCAACAAAATAACATCCCCATATTTGAGATACAGTAAATGGTGGAGTTATATCTTTCCATGTTATTCCACCATCAATACTTTTATATACACCACCTGGACCAGAAACATATCCTACCATTTGGGATGGAAAATGGACGCTTTCCAGAAAAGGATTATCAAAAATTATAGTACCATTCCATGATTTACCCGCATCAGTAGTTCTGAGAACTTTCCCGTCAAATCCTGTAATCCAGCCATAATTAGGATTAGATGGTAAGAAAAACACATCTAAATAGTATGAATTACCAAAAGGAGATGGTAATTGAACTTGTTCCCACTGAGCGCGAATAGCTGAAGTACTTGCAAGTACAAATACTATATTGACAAGTGCTTTAAAGAGAGTATTCATATTATATATGTGGTATGTTATATATGCAAAACTATAATATAGGCGTGACATTAACTTCAGTTTTTATTACAAGTGTATAATCGTAATTAAATTTATGTAACTTATGTGTAGTTAAGTGAAATTACACTAGATATATTTTATTACTATGTTATTGTAAATACTGAAGGTAATTCTTATTTTACTATTGTTACAAATATTGAAATGTGCATACATATTGTGAAATAATAAATATATGTATGCTGTCATATTTTTTTAAGAGAATTTTTACTCTTTTTGATCGTGCGAATATAATTCTCCATCGATTTTTCTTATTTATATGGTAGAAAAATTATGAAAAGAAGATCTTTCCTATCCTTTTTCATCCCTGATAATCAAAGTGATAAAGTAGAAAAGCCTTTAAATGCTAGTATTAATCCTTATACTAAGCCTTTAGATACTCTTACTGCAACACATTTACTTAGACGCCTAAGTTTTGCCCCAATCCCATCTTTAGTAAAACAATTAATTGGAAAATCAGCATCTGAAGCAATTTCAATGATACTGGGTAATGAAGAAATGCAGCCATCTGCTCCTAGCTGGATTAATACATCTACAGAGAATCCAAGAGGTGCAGATATTTACACTAGAAATGCAATCGAAGGAGGTTGGAGAAATCTTCAAGGGCAATTACAAACATGGTGGCTTACAGCCATGCATAAAGAATCATTACCTTCAGCCGAAAAACTTACCCTGTTTTGGAGTAGTTTTTTTACAACTGAGTTTGTAAGTGATGATACATATATACCACCTCAAATGCTATATAGACAAAATGTGCTCATCCGTAAAAACAGATTAGGAAATTTTAAAGATTTTGTAAAAGATATAACCTTAGATCCTTCGATGCTTGTGTATTTGGGAAATGTTTTAAACATTAAAGGAAGACCAAATGAAAATTATGCAAGAGAATTAATGGAATTATATACTTGTGGTATTGGGCATTATACAGAAGGCGATGTAAAAGAAGCAGCCAGAGTATTAACTGGATGGAAAGTTGGAATGTTCAATGATGAGCCAGCCAAAAATGGTATTTACAATACCTATTTTCACCCACCAGATCATGATACTGGTTCTAAGCAATTTATGGGAATGCCAATCCCCTCTAGAGATGATATTGCGAATACAGAATATTTGGTGAAAGTAGAAGAAGTACATGGCCTTATAGATATCCTTTTTGATGTAAGAGCCGATGCTATTTCTAGATTTATTGCAAGAAAAGTGTATTTATTCTTTTTTTACAGCAATCGTGCTGTTGTAGATGAAGAATTTATCCAAAAAGCTGCCAAAGTATTTAAAGATAATAAATTCGAAATCAGGCCTTTAATTGAAGTAATGCTTGGAAGTGAATTCTTCTTTAGTGAGTATATACAGGGTGCTCAGATAAAATCTCCAGCTGAATATGCATTAAGTATTTCTCGTCCACTTAATAAATATCAAGCTGATATGGCAAATGCATTAAAAGGAATGGATCAAGATTTAATAGATCCTCCAAATGTTGCTGGATGGGAAGCACATCAAAAGTGGATTACAACGAAAACATTTCCAAATAGAAAAGTATATATCGAAAACATTATAAAAGCATTAACAGATGATGAGTGCGTCAATTTTGTAAAAAGTTTTGATCAATATGATGATGCAGTAGAATTGGTAAAAAATATTATTGCTATCCTACTTCCTATAGGTGTTACTGATAGTTATAGAATGTATTTAACTGATTCAGTACTTTTGAAAAATCAACCTGCTTATGAATGGACAACCATGCTTAATTCTAAAGTTACGGTAGCGTTAAGAATTAAAGACTTATTGAATGATATAGTAAAAGCTCCTGATTTTCATCTCTGCTAAAGTAAACGAGAATACAAAGAACATTAAGAGAAATAATATGACAATACATCGACGCACTCTCCTTAAAGCTGGCGCTGCAGCTGGTGCATTAGCTACATTTGGTAATATTCCAGTTTTTGCATTAAATCCAGCAAAAATGTTGGGCACAAATGTCATGAATGATGATTCTATTCTTATTATTATTCAATTGTTTGGTGGTAATGATGGGTTGAATACGATTATTCCCGCAGATGATCCTAATTATTATGCTATAAGACCCAATATTGCTGTTAAAAAAGACCAAGCCAAACGTATATTTAATTCTAAAGTGTATTTTCATCCAGCTTTAGTAAATAATGTATACAAAAATGGTTTCTTAGGTTTAATTGAAGAAGGAAGATTAGCTGTAATTCAAGGATCTGGATATGAAAATCCAAATCTTTCCCATTTTAGATCTACAGATATTTGGTTAAGTGGTATTAATTCTTCTGAACCTGATGCTAAACTGACTGATGGGTGGTTAGGACGATACTTTTCATCACAGTTACCGAATTTTCCTATTGAAGTGCCTGAACATCCTTTATGTATTCAATTAGGTGGTTCTTTATCCATGCTATTTAAAAGTCCAAAAGGTGATATGGGTATTGCTTTATCCTCGCCTGATGAATTCTTTAAAAATGGACAAGGTTCTTCAACTGGCCGAGATATCATACAAGGAAATACTCCATATGCAGAAGAATATAATTTTATTCAAGCAATTGCTAAGCAAAGCGATACATATTCTACTGTCGTAAAATCTGCATATGATAAAGGAAAAAATTCACTCAATTATGCTGCTGGTTTTCCAGCTCAAATGGCTACAATTGCTAGGCTAATTTCAGGTGGTTTAAAAACCAAAGTATATATGGCTTATTTAGGAGGTTTTGATACACATGTTCAGCAACAGAACACTGATAATTCTGGTTTACATCCTAATTTAATGGCATCTTTAGCAAATGGTATAAGCCAATTTATGGCAGATGCCTTAGCTCAAGGCTTTGCTAATAAAGTAGTTGGACTAACAGTGTCTGAATTTGGTAGAAGACCTTATGAAAATGGATCAAATGGTACAGATCATGGAACAACATCTGTTCAATTTGCATTTGGAAATAGAGTTCAAGCAAATGTATTTGGCAATGACCCAGATTTACAGAACTTTGATAGAAATGGCGATCTGGATTTTGATCTACAAAGAAATATTGATTATAGAAGAGTATATGCTGAAATATTACAGACATGGTTTGGAGCTACCAAAGAAGAAGTAACAGAGATTTTTGGAGAAAGAGTTGTGCCTCTTCCCTATTTACAACCTCCTATAAGTTATGTTGCAGATTCATTTGCAGGTGAAAATAATAATAAGCTTCGTTATTCATGTAATCAATCTAATGGACAAAATGGACATGTTCATTTTGAATTAAAAAATCCAGCAACTCTAGAAGTCAATATTTATGATATTGTAGGAAAATACGCTAAAACCGTCTACAATGCAGCAGCTAGTCCCGGACACTTTGCAATACCTCTACACACAGAGACTCTGCAAAACGGTACATATATATGCGAAGTCCTTGCAGATCAAAATCGAGAAATACTCACTTTTAGCATTGTTCATTAAGGTTTACTTGTGTGTAAGAAATTTCTATGTATGCTTTCTATCTTTCTAATACTTTTATTAGGATGTGGGATTTCACATACTTATGCACAAAATACGCCTAAAACTATACCAGCTGAATTTAGTCATATCGATTCTAAAAATGCTCCATTATATCTAAAACCTTTAATTACAACAATTCATCAAAGTTTAACTTCAAGTTTATTTACTGAAGCTCATTATCAAGATGATTTTTCTTTAGGTTTTGATATTTCAGTAGCTGCTATGCAGATTCCAGAAAGTGCTAAAAACTATACATCAAGCATACCAGATATTTATATAAATAATACAACAGAATATCAAACATTAACCGGAACTGGAATACATAATCCAGTTACAATTCAACAACCTACAATATATGGTGGTACTTCAACTCCATTATTTGTTGTTGGACAAAACAAAACAGCAAAATCTTTAGCTTCACTAGACGGCAAAAATATTGATGCTATATTTGGACTACCTATCATTCAATTATCTCTTAATCTCCCTATTTATTCTCAAGGTAAATTTTGCGCAGCTTATTATAATCAAGGAGATGTATCTTTATCTTTTTTAAGAGTTGGTTATAATCAAAGAATTGATAAGCTCATAAAAGGCTTACTTCATGATCAAACAATGGCAATTGCATTACATGGTTCATTTAATGAAATCAAAATGGCATTTGGTGATTCTATTCAGTCGAATTTTTCGTCACTTGCTATTGGAATACATGCTAGTAAAAAAATTAATAAATCATTTATGATTTATGCTGGATTTCAATGGGAGGATATTCAGGGAGGATTTGATGGAGCAAGAAAAAAAGTGAATGGTCAAATTGATAGTCCCTATCCAGAAGTGAGAAATAATGAACATTTGCAATTTAATTTTATGTCTGATAATTCATATAAAATGATTCTAGGATTAAAAGCTAAATATGGAATAATTGATATGTTCACAGATATTTCATTAGCATCCCAAACAATGATAAATTCAGGCTTTTCTGTATACTTTTTTCGTGATACTGATTTCTACTAATGATAAGACATCTTATATATAGTTTTTTTTGTGTCATTATGGTATGTAGCCTCATATCTTGTGATACATTACCAACAGTTTTTCAAGAACCCAGAGCTCAATATGTTATTGATACTATTGAAGTTATCAATAATTTTCAGACACCTTTTTCTGCTATAACTTCATATAATTTTATAGATGATAATGGAACAATAGGTAATTTTTATAAATCGAATAGAGACAAGATAAAAGAAGCATATATTTATAGTATCGCTTACTCTATTGATTCAATGAGCTTTGACCCTCTTCGAGATTCTCCATATATAACAAATCAACAACTGTTTAAACAATTAGAATTCGATTCTATTAATATCTTTATACAAGTGAAAGATGATGTAACAAATGAGT
>JALRHN010000114.1 GCA_023259575.1 Candidatus Kapaibacterium sp.
CTAAAGTAACTATCAAAAACACTTCGACACAGACTATTGTATTATCTGATTTTGAAGCAACAAATGGCATTAGTATAAATCTTATGAAGCCTACAACTCTTCCTGGTGGTGGCGAAGTAGAGATTATTGCAAAAGTAGCCCCTAAAGAAAAAGGTTATTTTAATGGATCTGTTAAAATGAAGACTGATCATCCTGATTATCCTACTTTAGATCTAACAGCTTATGGAAATGTAAAAGCTTCAATTGTAGATCCAAAATAAGACGCATTGTAGAATAGATAAAAAAAGAGGCTTATTGCCTCTTTTTTTTTGTATACGACAACAACTTATTTAAAAGGTTAATATGTCCAATCAAAGGAATTTGTTTTGTATTACCTCTAATCACATTTATTACACCATATGCTGAGCAAGCAAAACCAAAATATATTATAGCACCACCTATCTGATGTGAAAATGGTAGAAAAGGGATACCATCAATTAAACTACCTAAAAAATATAGAAGCCATATCAAAATACCCTGATTAAAATGATGCAGAACAAAATTATTATTAACATTCGAGAACATAGGAACAATAATGCAACACAATAAATACGAACAGACTGCAGTTAGTTTTTTAAGTTCACCCTGATTATAACCTTCAGTTGTAAATTGCTCTTGGTTTTCCATAATATAACTCCGATTTTCTATCCACTGAAAAAAGACAATTATAGAAATTTACACATTTTAGATGGGAAATGATTCTAATTTTTGTTTTGTTCACAGTAATTTGGCGTAATTTGTAAGCGAATATTATATCTTAAAAAGGATACATCATGATTTCATTGTCATCAATTGGAACATTATTAATTAGACTTTTAATTGGATCTGCATTTGCATTTGCTGGGATCGTTAAAATAGGCACTGCTGTTCCAAAACCACCTACATTAACGTTAATTCCTAATCTTCCAATAGCACTTTTTGGTATTGCACTACCATGGATAGAATTACTATTTGGCTTAATGATAATTAGTGGAATGGCTTATAATCATACTTATATACTTAGAACAGCTCGTATATTAATTGGATCAATATTTATTTTTGCAGCAATAGATAAAATTGCAAATCCTGATGCATTTGCAAAAAGTATCAATAATTTTCATGTTTTACCTTATTCAATGCTTAATCTCCCGGCATTAATTCTTCCATGGGTAGAATTACTATGTGGAATTATGGTTTTAATGGGAATTAAACAAAAAGCAAGTTCTTTATTGATTTCTGGAATGTTGGCAGTATTTATCATCGCTATTATTGCTGCAATATTCCGAGGCTATAATATAAATTGTGGATGCTTCGGAGAAAATTCTCCTGCTGCAGCTGCAGAAGTTACTAAAGTAGGTTGGACAAAAGTGATTGAAGATCTGCGTTGGTTAATTGCTTCTCTCTTTTTATACTTTTATTCTGAACATACAGTGGAGGAAGAGATATAATGCAACATTGGCTCATCGTAGGATTAGGTAATCCAGGAGATAAATACGCTGATACAAGGCATAATATTGGATGGATGATTGCATTAGCTTTAGCACAATCATGTAAAGTAGAATTTAAAGATGGGAAAGGTAATTGGAAACAAGCAGAATGCTCCTTGCATGGTAAAAAAATAACAATTATGCTTCCTTTAACATATATGAATAATTCAGGGCAAGCAGCTGGTGATTTTATTAGATATTATAAAGTACCATCTGAGCATGTTATTGCATTAATAGATGAATATAATTTTCCTTTAGGAAAAATGCAGTTAAAACAGGGTGGATCTGATGGTGGACATAATGGAACTGCTTCTATGATAGCTCATATTGGACCAAGTTTCTGGCGATTTAGATTTGGTATAGATAAAAATTTTGGGCCTGGAGAAATGGCTGATTATGTATTATCTAGCTTTGCTAAGTACGAAGATGACGGATTAAAAGAAATGATAGAAAGAGGTGTGAAATCTATTCAGATGTTTTTGGGGAATAATCCTGCTAGAGCTTTACAACAAATTAACTCAATAAAGTAATTATAATACTTCAAGCAGAAAAGATATTTGAGCCATACCCTGAATCATTGGTGGTAGAGTAATTCTTTTCGCAGATTCTATCATGCATTGTTCCACTTCTTCGATATTCAACTCTGAATCAGCAAGAGAAATCTCAGTTAAAGCGCCTTCGTCATTAAAAATGAATAGTAATTGCACATTTCCTTGAAGATGTCTAAACTTTTTTAAAGCCTCTGCATAGCATTCTTGCATGCCACTTAATTGTTGCTCGATTGTAGATCTCACTTTCTCAATTATTGTATTATCTAGCACTTTTTCTGTCATAATAGATTCTACACTAATCAATCCCTCTTCATCATGTGCGGCAGCATCGGCATAATTACATGCAGCCTCAACCTCAACAACAGATGTTCTTGCTAATTGTTGTCCAGAAGCATTACTAACCAAAGTTCCACCATTTAAATTCAATGGTTGATACATCAATGCAATTACATTTTTTGACTTATTATAATCCGAACCATTAATTCCAAATGAAGTATAAGGTGTTTGAAATCCATATTTCATACCAAGTTTGGTAATTTCTTTTACACGATCATTATTTCTGTCATATACATTATAGTCAATTAATACCGAAGCCCTTTGTTTTGCCCATAAATACTGTAAACCTTTATTAGAGGCCAATGGTTTTGCCAAAGAAATGTCAATTGTTTGAACAAATTCTTTGTTTCCATGTAAACCAGTTATCACAATTCTGCCTTTAGGTTTTCCTTTGTATTTTCCAAATAGTAATACAGGTCTGTCTGAAAATAAATCAGGATAACTTGCTGGTTCTAAGGAGTTTACATCAAATCCATCAAATCCAACTTTTAGCTTTGTTAATGATGGTTTTTGAATATAATCAGCAAATCGAATTGCTTCTTTATTCAATTCTTCCTGAGACCCTCTAAGAACAAAATTATCTGTCATCGTTAATCTATGAACAGCTGAAAAAAACCGCTCATTGATTTCTTTGCCAACTGCTAGAGTAAATACATTCGCATCTTGTAATTGTTTGGTGATAGCATCATATACATCTGTATTGGCATCCATAAAACCATTTGTTAAGATTATTATCGATCTAGATGATAAATCAGACTGTAAAGGTTTTACCTGTATTTGTTGTAAAACATCGATTAATTGAATTGGCTCCAATCCTTCGGTAGAATGTATTCTTTGCAAATAAACGCCAGCCCTTGAGATTATGTCTTTAGTACACAATTGGGATTCTTCATCAAGACGAGTATTTTCTGGTCCAAAATGAATGATATTCAATTTATCTTGTTCTCGCAATCCTTTAGAAAATACTTTCCAGAACTCATTTGCAGAATTATCTTGTAATGAAGCAGAATCACAAACAATAATATATTCATGCCCCAATGATTCTTTTCGAGTTTCTGCCTTAGATGGAGGATTGATGGAAAGTAAAAAATACTTGTCTTTACCTTCTTCATACATCATCAAATTTGCTTGAGGCTCAATATCAGCAAATCTATATGATAATATTATGGGTTTACTTTGCGCAGCATCAGCTATAGAATAAGTACATATTGCCTCTTGTTCTGTATGTTGAATAGAACAATCATCCGCTTTTAACAATGATAGATTGCCACCTTTAGCAATAATAGCATTCACTTGTAATGAACCCAATGGATATTCTTTTACTGCTTCGAAACTAGTATCTGCATATGTATCTCTATGCAAAGGAACATAGTCCAATACTTTTAAATAATGAGATTGAACCGGTTTTGGCAAACTAATGGTATAGAGGCCAAAGCTAGGTTTTATCATTTCGGTATAATGAATCTCTGTAAAGATTATAGAACCAGGTTGAATATGAGATACATGCATCTGAATAGCATCTGGATCATCAATTGTCAAGAAAAAAGGATCAAATTTCTTTTTTGCTTTATCATACATTTCCCGAACTTTTTCCCTATCCTTCATCTCTGCTTTAATTGTCTGATTACCTATCTTTACTGTACATCCATGAATAGTTATAGATGGAGCGCCTGGCATTAGTAAAGCTCCGTCAAGAATATTTGACCCTTTATACACATATTTCTGTTGTATCGTAATATCTGCTATAATTCCACTGATTTTAGCATTAATCACAGTAGATTCTAATAATAAAGAATCGATATCAGGGGCATCACTATTTATGATCATTCTTGGTGACTCTACAGCATGAACCTCTATTGTAATAAGCGAGATGCCTATTAGCAGTAAAAAGCTATACAGTAAAACGTGTAATAATCTCATAGTAATGATATGTTTAGCCATGTATGGTAAATATTAGTGCAAATTTATTCAAAATTCTGAATCTATCTTGTTTAGCGTGATTTATTAGCACTTCTGTTTTAATCAATTTTGATTTTCCATTCACATTGATACGTTGTTGATGGTATATTCATTGACAAAAGTACAGATGATTCAAATCTTCCATAGGCTTTTGAATATAATGCCGGTAGAATATTCCATTCTAATCCATCCAAGCACTCTATTGATATTTGATTACCTTTTGGGGTAGATATAATAGCTGTATTATGTTGTATAATCTGTGGAATAATCCCAGGAACACAATGGAAGACTAAAACTTTTTCTTTATTTACCCTACATTCATCTATTCCATAAATGGTTGAAGGCTCTAGTTTAATTTTTCTGATATGTTCTTGCTCATATGCTTTATGACTTCCAATCCATATTGAATTGTATAAAGAGGCTTTTGCCTTGGTGATATCACCTTTCATCCAAAACAGTACATCTCCCGATCCATCTATCCATGAATTTTGCTCCATTCCTTTAATTGAGAAAACAGAATGATAAGCAACAGAGCGTCCCATATTTCTTGTTTGAGCAGAAGGTGTATAAACAAATGTTCCTGGATCTCCAAAGATTTCTTGTCCATGAACTGCTAAGCATATAGACAATTGATCATTATGAGCATGACCACCCTTGCCTTTTTGTCCTATGGATCCTGCTCTGGCAGATATTCTATATGTTTTTTGTTCAATTAACCATATCCCAAAATCAGGGAAGCTATAAGATTTAGGATAATCTATATCAAAAGGTATTGCTACATCCTGTAATCTATAACTTTGATTCTGTTTACTTAGCGAATCAATAATCCAGTAATCAATTGCACCTTGATATAATGAATTCCACGAGCATTGTTTTTTTAATGCTGCCTCTGCCATTGCGATACTACTTTGCATAGATAATGTATCTTCAATCCATTCAAATGGCTCATTAGCCTTATGTTCAGGATATAAAGAAATTCCATCTGATAATCTAAATATTGGATTAATATTATGATAGATATTACTTGCTTCCACTAAAGAAGCCCAATCCCCTTGCGGAGTAAACTTAAACATCATTCCGCTATCATTATCGCCAATATTTAACATATGCATATCATCGATGCTCATTGCCCTTAAAAAAGTATGAGCTTTATCCACTCCTTTACATATTATATCAATTAATGATTGAAATTCAAGAGCATTTTTAGGTTGAGCATTCGCACTTTTGCAAGGATATAATTCTTCTTCTGAATAAATCTTTTGAATTTCATATTCAGAATATCCTTTTAATGCAGCCAAAGAAATAGCAATTAATTGGGTTGATAATCCATGATATGGAATAGATGCTTCGAAATTCCCCCCATCTGATAAAAACTGATTATCAATCTCTGCTGCACATTCACTAACAGCAAATTTAATAGCAGAAATATTATGTTTAGTGTCTGGTAAGCTTCTTAGTATTACTAAAAGACCACATAAATTTGCTAGATAATGATTTCCTCTTGATACCTTAGACCATTCTAAATTCTCTAAAATATGATTCGCATGTTCCTGTAATGATCGCTTCAGAATATATGAAAACTCTTCATCCCATATTATTCCGCAATATGTAAATAAATCAAATGCAACTAATAGATTGGCAGCCCGAATTGCAATGTCCATTGATGTTTTCCACTGAACCCCATAATGTGGCGGATTAAATGCAATAAAATCAAGACATTGTGTCCTAAATATATGAGCATAATATTCCTTGGGATGTACAGACTCTATCCCAGAATATGCCAAAAAAGCAGCAAATGCCAATGTAGGTGCATGTTGAAATCTTCCTAATTCCCATGGAACTTTTATATCTTGCCCTGCAATATTACCATACTTGATATGAGTATAATGAGAATGTGCATTCCACTTATACCCTGATTTGCAATCATATTGCCAATCTATCGGATAATAGTGAATACAATTGGCATGTTGGTCTGGATAAAATGGAGATTTCAATAATACAGAGATAATCCTTTCACTTTCCTCTCTATTCTTTTCATTAATTTCTGTTCTTATTCTAGCTATATGATTTGTTTCTTGTACTGAATAGTCTACCCAGCCACTTCCTAAAATTGTAAACAGAGATTGTGAATAATTGTCTGCTAAACTTTGAATTGTTAGACTATGTGGTAAAATATAGTCCAATAATGGCATTTTGACAATTGGCTCTTTACCCAC
>JALRHN010000115.1 GCA_023259575.1 Candidatus Kapaibacterium sp.
CTTCTGCATAAGGTAATTGTTCATCACTTATTGGTAAGATTGAAATCTGAACTGGTGCAAGCCAAAAAGGAAAATTCCCTGCATAATGTTCAATCAAAATAGATAAGAATCTTTCCATAGATCCAAAAGGGGCTCTATGAATAATTACAGGTTTATGTTTTGCATTATCAGCTCCAGTATATTCAAGCTGGAATCTATCCGGCATTACATAATCAACTTGAACTGTTCCTAATTGCCATTTACGTCCAATTGCATCTTTAACGATAAAATCGATTTTATGACCATAAAAAGCAGCTTCTCCTAAACCAATGAAATAATCCATATTCATTTCATCAGCAACATCCTTAATTTCTTTTTGAGCTCTTTCCCATAGTGATATATCACCACCATATTTATCTTGATTATCATCCCTAAAAGAAAGTCTTGTGCTTACTTCCATCTGAAATGTAGTAAATACTTTTTGAGTTAATTCAACTACATTTTTGATTTCAGCTTTTAACTGATCTTCGGTGCAATAAATATGAGCATCATCTTGAGTGAATCCTCTTACACGTGATAATCCATTTAATTCTCCAGATTGTTCATATCTATAAACGGTCCCAAACTCTGCCAATCGTACTGGTAAATCTCTATACGATCTTGGCTTGGATGCATATACTTGATGATGATGAGGACAATTCATTGGTTTTAACATATATTCTTCATCATCAACAGCAATTGGAGCAAATTGAGATTCGGCATAATATGGATAATGTCCACTTGTTCTATATAAATTTAAATTGCCTATATGAGGTGTGATTACCTCTTGATATCCACGTTTCTTTTGCTCATTTCTTAAGAAATTTTCTAATGTCCTTCTTACAATTGTTCCATTTGGCAACCAAACAGGAAGTCCACCTCCAATCAAAGGAGTGATCATAAATAATTCTAATTCCTTACCAATTTTTCTATGATCTCTTTTTTCGGCTTCTTCTCTTAATCGTAAGAATTCTTCTAATTGATCTTTTTTAGGAAAGCTTATTCCATAAATTCTTGTCAATTGTTTTCTGGTTGAATCTCCTCTCCAATAGGCACCAGCAACTGACAGCAACTTAGGAAACTTTATAGATCCAGTAGAAGGAACATGAGTTCCTCTACAAAGGTCAGTAAAATTACCTTGAGTATAAAAAGTAATCTCAGAGTCTTTTAGTCCATCCAATAATTCTAATTTATATTCATCACCTTTCTGCTGAAAATAAGAAACAGCATCATGCCAAGAGATATCTATACGCTTAAATTCAGAATCAACTTTTACTAATTCCTTCATTTTTTGCTCTATAGCTGGCAAATCATCAATTGATATTTTAAGATTATGCGGGAGGTCTATATCATAATAAAAGCCTGCTTCTATCGATGGGCCAATTCCAAGTTTAACTCCAGGGTATAATGCTTCTAAAGCTTCTGCCATAATATGAGCAGTTGAATGCCAAAAAATTTGTTTTCCTTCATCATCATTCCATGTTAGAATATTGATAGAAGAGTCCTCAATAATTGGTGCACTTAAATCTAATGTTACACCATTTACTTTAATTCCAATAGCTGCCCTACCTAGGCCTTCAGATATGGATTTAGCTATTTCTAAGCCTGTGATGCCTGCTTCGAATTGTCTTATTGAGCCGTCTGGAAAAGTAATATTCATGGAGGTAAATATGTAAATATAGTAAGTAAGATTTCTTCAGAATTCTTGCAAATGTACAAGTTTGATGGTAAATAAGCGAGGTGAACGTTCTGTGATTACTCTAATTGACATAAAGAAATAAATTCTTTTATCATATTTTTTGCAGAAAACGAGGGTACATTATTACTGTGTATGATATCATGTACAGCATTCTTTTTTAATGTTTTCCATAAAGTGGTGTTTTCTGCCATTCTTATTAATTCTTTTTCAGCTGCTTTTTCAAACCATTCAATGTGTTGATGATTGCGTCTAGACTGAATATATCCATTAAGTTGAGTATCTGTATAAAAGTATGATAAACACGTATTCCACAAATCTGATATTCCATTTCCATGTAAACCGCTACCAATAAGAACTGGCACATTCCAATGTTCAGTAGGAGAATTCATTAAGGTTAATGAAGAAGCAATTTGAGATTTAGCAATTTCTGCTAGAGGAAGTAAAGAACCATCTGCTTTATTTATAAAAATGATATCGGCTAATTCCATGATTCCTCTTTTTATTCCTTGTACTTCATCTCCAGCAGTTGGAAGTAATAAAAGTAGAAAAAGATCTGTCATAGATCGTACATCAACTTCAGACTGACCAACCCCCACAGTTTCTATGATTATGATATCAAATCCTGCAGCTTCACACAGTAATATTGCCTCACGAGTAGAATTTCCAACTCCGCCTAAGGTTCCTTTTGATGGGGAAGGACGGATAAATGCTGATTGATGTCTGGATAATTCTGGCATTCTTACTTTATCGCCTAAAATACTTCCTCCATGAGACTGACTACTTGGATCTATAGCTAAGATTGCAGGTTTTTTATTTTGCTGAATGCAATACAATCCAAATTTTTCTATAAAGGTACTTTTACCAACACCTGGAGATCCTGTTATGCCTAAACGCATAGAATTACCAGTATGAGGTAAAACTAATTTTAAGAGTTCCTCTGTTTTTTCTCTATCTTCATCTAAAGAACTTTCTATCATAGAAATTCCTTTTGCTAAAGCTCTCCGATTTCCAGATAGGATATGTTCTGCTATATCGTGTACAGACTTAAATGTTTGATCTTTATACATTTCAGATAATTATTGTGGTATTTAAAGTATATCTCATAAGATAATTAAGAAAGATATAATCATAATTACACAGTTTAAACCTATAAAATAATGCGTAAATTTACAAAGTTGAATCCTGGGTAGTTTTAAAACTATGATCAATTTGTACACGTACATCAAGAAATTTAAGGAAAACACAATGTTCATTATTCATGTTTTAAAAATTATGTGTGTGTTAGCAATTTCTATATCTATTAGTTCTTGTGTTGTAGCAACGTCTACATATGAAGGCGTGGTTAAGAAATCTGATTCATTGCAAGAATATGTATCAGTGATAAAAAGACAAAATATGATTTTGGAAAATCAAAATAGAGCTCATATTTCTTTGATAGATGATCTACAAAATGAGATTCAATCTTGTAAAAAACGTGTATATACAATTGAGCAACAATTTGAACAAGCAAAATCTGCTAATTCAGAGGAAATCAAATTACTATTAAATCAATTAGAATCTGCTGAAAAGGATTTATTTACTCGTGAAGCAAAACTAAGAGAAGTAGAATTAATTGTTAAGCAAAGAGATTCTGCAATGAATTATCTTAAGTCTGGTCTTGAAAAATCATTGTTAGGGTTTAAAGAAAGTGGATTAGAAGTAGAAGTAAAAAATGGAAAAGTATATGTAAAAATGTCAAATCAATTATTATTTAAATCTGGCTCAGCTTCAATCGATAAAATGGGTAGGGAAGCCCTCAAAAATCTTGCTGATGTTTTATTAGTACAAGAAGATATATCAGTTTTGATAGAAGGCCATACAGATAATGTTCCTATTAATTCGCCCAAATTTACTGATAATTGGGATCTTAGTGTTTTAAGATCAACAGAAGTTGCCAGAATTTTAACGTTAGAAAATGGTATTGATCCAAAAAGAATAACTGCATCAGGTAGAAGTGAATTTATTCCTGTACAAGAGGGAGATTCTCCTGATATACGAGCAAAAAACAGAAGGACAGAGATTATATTGAGTCCTAAGCTTGATGAATTATTTTCAATTGTAAAACAATAATCTAAATATCATAATGACTGCATTACAAAAACTTCTTAAGGCTCAATTTCATCATCAAAGTAGATTATGTATTGGTTTAGATTCTGAGTTATCTAAGATTCCAATTCATATCAGAAATCATGAAGATGCATTATTAGAATATAATCGTGAAATCATTTTTTCTACCCAGCAATATGCTTGTGCTTATAAATTGAATACGGCCTTTTATGAGCAATATGGTTCTAAAGGTTGGAATATTCTTAAAGACTCAGTTTCATCTATTCCGCAAGATATATTATCAATTGCTGATGCAAAAAGAGCTGATATTGGTAATACTTCATCTGCATATGCTAAAGCTGTATTCCAGGATTTGCAATGCGATGCAATAACGGTAAATCCTTATATGGGTTATGATTCTTTGGCCCCTTTCTTAGAATATGATAATAAAATGGTAATTGTATTAGCATTAACATCAAATCCAGGCTCAGCAGATTTCCAACGGTTAATGTGTAATGGCAAGCCACTGTATATGCACGTGGTTGAGACTGTTTTGTCTTGGGAAAGAAATGCTGATATTGGCTTTGTAATTGGTGCTACTCACCCCACAGAATTATCAGAGTTAAGGACAATGGCTCCAGATATTCCATTTTTAATTCCTGGAATTGGTGCGCAAGGTGGAGATATTGAAGCAACTATGAAGTCAAATGCAAATGGGCCAGTAATGATAAATGTTTCGAGGGGAATACAATATGCAGGGGATTCTATAGATTTTGGGGAGAAAGCACATAATGCAGCGAAAGAATATTGTCAAAAAATTGGGTACATTTCATGAAACCCAGCTTCAAGAAATTGTCCATAAAACAATTTCACTTGTAGATAAACACTATATTTCTGTTAAAGGGCATTCCATACAAGTATTGTCTTGCGGAAGAATTAATCATCATGAAGGACCAGATTTTATAAATATGGCCATTATGATTAATGGAATAATTCATATTGGAAATGGTGAATTTCATAGGAAAAATAGTGATTGGATTAAGCATAAACATCATCTAGACCCACGATATAATAATCTTATTCTTCATATTGTTCAATCATATGATATAGAATCTGATTTTGCTAAAGAAACTGTGATTGTAGATGAAGTATTTGATGAAAATGTAGATAACGATCAGTATGTCGATTACTCTTTTGATATAGAGGATTTACAGGTATATGCTCTTCAGAGATTATTAAGAAAAACATCCGAAATCAAGGTTTTGAGTACAACTATAGCATCAAAAAATGAAGTTTTATATGCATCTATTATTCTATTGATGTCAAAACTCCAAAAAAGGAAAAGAAGGCCACATCAAAATTCATTCTCAAAAGACTACAAAATTTATCATCTGGTTCATAATGAAAGCATTCAATATTTGATTCATAATCACAATTATTCATTAGAACAATTAAGAAAAGTATGTGCACTTTCTTTTGAAAAAATAGGACACCATTTATACACTGAAATTATTATTAATTGTATTCTTCCATTGTTGATGAGCAATGCACATGACAGTGATAAAAATATCATTTTAGATTGGTATTGGAGTGCTAAAAGTGTCATTGAATATGCTTATTTACGCAGACTTAACTCTAGTATAAAGCAAGATATGATATGGAAACAGCAGGGATTATTGGAGTATTATCATAAAGAATATAATCGAGGAATTATTTGTAAAGATGCATTGATACTATATTCAATTAATAGTATCAATCAATTTTTGATTATATAAAAAAAGGCTCCGTCGTAAAAAACGCGGAGCCTTAGATTATTTATTAGCTTATTAATGTATAATAGCTATTTGTTTAGAACTCGTTTGATTACCGATTTTAGCAATAATCCAATAAATACCAGAAGGTAAACCACTTGGAAGAGGGAATTGACGAGATTCATTCGTTATTGACATACCTTTATAGAGAGTAGCAACAGTTTCACCCATATTAGAAACAAGTGAAAGTGATGCATTTCCATGGATACTAGTTTCTACTGTACAATACATATTATCGTCATTAGTATTGTTAAGAACCTGTAATGCTATGCCATTTGAATGAGAATCTTGCGTAAAATCATGAACAGAGCTAGCAGGATTAACAATAACTTCAGCTAAAGCACTTGTATCTACTCCACATTCCCCACGAACAATTACACGGTATTTACCAGCATTTCCGGTATTAGATGTAGGTATAGTGTATACTGAGTCTATTGCATTATTAATTTTAAACCCATCAACTTGCCATTCATAGGTTAATTTTAAACCCTTACATTTAACGCTTAATGTAATAGGATTACCAGCTGTTACAGTTGTATTCTGTGGTGGGTTTAAAACTTTAGTCGTAGGCTTTATAATCAATGGAGCAGGTTGACTAGTTGTTGCAGCGCAACCTGTATTGACTATTGCAGTATATTCTCCTTGGTCTGACTCTTTAACTGATGCTATGGTATAAACAGAATCACGAGCACCTTGAATAATATTGCCATTAAATTTCCATTCATATGTACCTTTACCATTACCTTGAACAACCATTCTAAATCGAGAGCCAACACATAGTGAGTCTCCTTGTGGTTGTTGGGTAATAACGGTACCTAATCCAATTAAAAAAGTAGTATCTGATTCGTCACGTAAGCCAGATGCAATATTTATCACTCTTGCTCTATAGACAGTTCCAGCTTTTACAGTATCTGGAACTTTCCAATTATAGCTTGTACCTTGAACATTGTTTGC
>JALRHN010000116.1 GCA_023259575.1 Candidatus Kapaibacterium sp.
GTAGGAGGAGAAGAAATAAATAGTATTTCTTCATTTGGTTTAATCATTCCATAACGTTCTCTGGCAAGGCGTTCAATTTCCATTGTGTCTTTTCTAAGTCTTTTAATTGCATAATGTAAAGAATCAGAAAGGATATGTTGATTATTCACTTGCTTTACTAAATCTAATTTTTCTTGTTCTAAACTCCATCTCTGTATTAGACCATATTTTCCCCAGAGAATAAATGACAAAGAAATCACAAATATTCCGGTAGCAATATATATTGTCTTTTGTTGCAATCCTTTCTTTTGAATTTCTGTTTGCGATGGTTTAGATTGCTTTTTAGGACTTACCATTGTATATTATGATAGATTAAAGAGTTTTTTGATACATTCTATATGTTTTATAAATATTGCCATGCATAGTAGTTGTTAATGCCTTTTTCATCGGTTCATTATCTTCTAAAATCCAAGATGCTTCTCCATACTGTATTCCTCTTGGTAAACCTCTAGCACCAATCTCTTGATACAATACAGCGTCTACTCCATGCTTTTGAAATTCAGGTAAAATACCAAGAACAATTATTCTCAACAGATTTATTTTCTTTTTCTTTGTGAGTAAATGCCAAGCTGCTCCAAGTATCCCGCCTGACTTATTATGAATAAGTGATTGATTTATATCTGGAATAGCTAATGCAAATCCGGCAACTTTTCCTTTTACTTCCGCTATTAATGTATATACTGGGTCTGCAATTTGTTTTAAATCTGCAGCAAGAAAATCAAATTCTTCATCAGTCATTTTTACAAAACCCCAATTGGGTTGCCAAGCAGCATTATATATTTCTTTAAGAGTTTTTACATCTCTTTTAAAGTTTTCTTTATTCTTAAAATCTACTTCTCTAATAGTCACTTGTGATCTTTGCCTTATAATATCAACAGTTCTGCGCATTTTATCAGAAACGAAGGTATTCTGATCTAATATATAAGCATGTAGATCTTTAACTTTACCGAATCCATAATTTTCTACTAATTTTTCATAATACTTTGGATTATATGTCATGAGAATTACTGGTGGAGAATCAAATCCATCTATAAGCAATCCACATTCATCATTCATACTTGGATTTACTGGTCCTCTGATGTCAGACTTTCCTTTACTTTTAAGCCATTCTTCTGCTGCATGAAATAGTGCATTGGCAGTTTCTTGATTATCTTCACATTCAAAAAAACCAAAGAATCCAATATTATCATGATGAATAATATTATGATTATCATTAACTATTGCTGCTATTCTTCCTACGATTTGTCCTTGTTTCTCAGCAAGAAATAATTGAATAGCAGAATGTTTGTAAAATGGATTTTTTTTCTCATCTAATAATTTTTCCCTATCCATTATAATAGGAGGAACAAAAGACTTATCACCTTTATAAAAATTCCATTGTGATTTAATAAAGCGTAATTTATCTGCTTTATTAGTAACAGATATAATGTTGGGTGTACTCATAAAATTATCTTTATTATGATAAAAAACTGAGTGCAAAATACATGAATTACTAATATAAAATAACCATGTAATGTATGAATTGGTGAAACTTGGTAATTTTGCAATAAATCATTGTGTACCCATAATTGAATTACTTATACCAATTATTATGATTCTCATTATTCCCTCTATAGATTTAGAGCATGGCCATTGCCAACGATGTATTCAAGGATTGCCAGGTACAGAATCTCTTTATTCACAGATATCCGATCATCCATATGAATTAGCGCGTTTATGGCGCAGGGAAAATGCTAAATCATTGCATATTACAGATCATGATGCTATGGATGAACATAATCCAACTTCTAATACTGATACAATCTTAGAAATGGTTAAATCTGTAGATATTCCTATTCAATTATTGTCTTCTTTCCCTACAATTGAACAATGTGAATTTTGGTTAGAACATGGTGTTTATCGCATTATTTTAAATGAGGTATTATTATCTGATTTTGAAAGTGTAAAAAGTCTTGTTAAGAAATACACACCTAGCAGAGTTGTTATTGGTATTAGGTCTAATCAAGGAAAAGCGCTTTTTCCAGATATTGAAGTAGATATTACCGACAATGAACTAGCAGAATTAGCAAAATCTGCTGGAATTACAAGAATGGTATATTCTGATATTGCATGGGAAGGATCTCTTCAGGGACCTGACTTTACTGTTTTAAAAAATATTGGAACACGTACAAATATGAGAATAACAGTTGGTGGAGGTGTTGGTGGGCCAAAACAACTGTGGGATTTACAACAATTAACATCGATTGGACTAGACTCTGTAATAGTTGGAAGAGCTTTATATGAAAATCGTTTTCCGTGTCAAAGGATGTGGAGGACTATAGAAGCAAAATTAGAGCCATCAATTGTTGAAAATGAAATTTAGGATGATAATGATTTTTACACATATATCGATTTTACCTATGCTAAGACTGACATATATTCTTTTACTTATCATAATAGTACCTGCATTTTCACAGAAAGATACTTTAAAAATTAATACTGATTCTGTAGCTCCTGGATCTCAAAAAAAGGATACCTCGCTTGCACGTATTATGATTGCAGAAATAATACATGGAAAAGATATTCCGAATTCGATTATCCGAAAAACTGATGCTGCAATGGCAATAGCATTAGGAGCAGCAGATAAATTTATATATGTATCGCTAAAAGAACGTGATTCTATTGCTAAGAAAATGAAAGATGCGAATATTGAACCTACTGCTTTTTCTGTAGGACAACAATTAAAAGCAGAAGCTTTGTTTTTTTTAAGAGTGAATAAGATAGGTAATCTTTTAAGAGTAGAAATTTCAGCTAAAGCTGGCAAAGATTATAATCAATCTGTGAAGGGCATTGGTTTAGCTATGTTACGATATAGAGATTCTCTTGGTACAATAGTCTATGACCCTACCTTAGTGGAAGCATTACAAAGGGCTATGTGTCAAGTAACAGGTGACTCTTCATTATATCAAAAAGCAGATTCTCCAGAATATCAAGTTGCCCCAGCAGAACCTTTATGTTTTGTTAGCTTTCAATTAGAAGATACTCAGATTAAATCTCTTTGGCCTATCTTTCAAGGTAAAGAAGTCAATTCTTTTTATGCTCTTGAAGTTCTTTTTGAAGCAGCTACTTTACAACAAAAAAAGTATTTACCAATAGACCAAGTTACTAGAGATTCTGTGTATGCTTTAAAGGGTTTAAGGGGGACAGAAAATTTTAATCTTCCAAATAAAGAAGAATTATCTTTATTATACAGCGTTGGTTTTGCCTATTGTATAAATGGGAAATGTAAGAAAACATTAGAAGGTGCAGATATCAGCTTAACTTTACAGCAAATTAAGCCTGATGGTACTCTGATAAAAGTAAAAAAATTAACGGCAGGATTAAGTGAAGACACCTTAGAGGCATTTAAAAAAACTACTACTGCATTAGTAAAAAAATTATTACAATGACAAATTTACATTCCATATAACTTATGATTGATTCTCGAAGGATTTATTCAATTTCTACGAATGGAGATATTGAACAAGCTTATGATTATAGTGCCATAAATAATCAAGGCTCTTGTATAGTATATTGGATGAGTAGGGATCAAAGAATTCAAGATAATTGGGGACTTCTTTCTGCTCAATATTCTGCTTTACAGCATAAATTACCCCTGATAATTATTTGTACTCTTACACCTAATTGTTTTGACATAAGTTTAAGACAATATTCATTTATGGTAGATGGATTGAAGGAAATCCAACTTAAAGCTCATTCTTTACATATTCCATTTTTTTTAGTTCTAAGTAATGAGCCTTCAATAGCTATTTCCAATTTTGCCATGCAATACAATGCAGCTGCAATATTTACTGATTTTGATCCATTATCAGCTTCGATATTCAATAGGTTGAAAGTTGCATCCATTGTTACATGTCCTGTATATGAAGTAGATAGTCATAATATAGTTCCAGCCAGATTTATTTCTCAAAAAGTTGAATTTGGAGCTTATACATTAAGGCCAAAGATCAATAGAGTTTTGTCAGAATTCATGGTTGATATTCCATCTCCTATTGATCATCCTTTTCCTTTTTTACAGGATTCACCTCTTATAGATTTTGATGCCATTCTATCTCAACTAAATGTACAAAATGAGATTCAACCGGTTCAAGGGATTTCTGGAGGAGCATATCATGCACAAGAGGCTTTTTCATTATTTGTTAAGAATACACTTTCTACATATCACTTACGGAATGATCCGAATGCAAAAGCAGTTTCTGGATTATCTCCTTGGCTACATTTTGGTCATATTTCTTCTCAAAGAATAGCATATACGATTAAAGACATTCAAAGTGAACAATCTTTATCCTTCTTGGAAGAACTAATTGTTAGAAAAGAACTTGCAGATAATTATTGTCTATATGCAGATAGTTATACTGATTCCAAAGGCTTTCCAAATTGGGCACAAATAACCCATTCAATTCATAGACACGATACACGAGATTATGTATATACTTTAGAACAATTTAAAAATGCTGAAACGCATGATGAATTATGGAATGCTGCGCAATGTGAATTAGTATACACAGGAAGAATGCATGGTTATATGCGAATGTATTGGGCAAAAAAAATTCTTGAGTGGACTCATTCACCTGAAGAAGCTCAAACTATTGCAATTTATTTAAATGATGCATATCAACTTGATGGTAGAGATCCAAATGGCTATACAGGTATAGCATGGAGTATTGGTGGAGTGCATGACAGAGCTTGGTTTGAAAGACCAATCTTTGGAAAAATCAGATATATGAACGCAAATGGGTGCAAATCAAAATTTGATACTAAACAATATATAAAGCATCATCTTTATAGACAACAACATTCAGGTACATTATTTTGAGTACTTTTTTTTGAATAAGTAATCTTGAAATACTATCTTTGTAACTGTAAATGCAATTAGATTGCTTTACATTAATGGCGAGTGTAGCTCAGTGGTAGAGCAGCGGTTTGTGGTTCCGCTGGCCGTGGGTTCAATTCCCATCACTCGCCCAAGGTGCTCATAGAAATATGATGCACCTTTTTTTATATATAAAATGATTTACTTAAGTATCAGCAACAATGTATTACTTATAATAAAACCTCATATTTGATCAAGGTTGAACAATTACAATATCACAAGTAACTGAATTGGGATTTATATCTATAGATGAAGCATTTACGAATTTGATTCTAATTTTATTAGTTTCTGATACCCTTGATGCAGCTAGTATAACTCCATCTTCCATATCTGACCTGGGAGAAACTGATACAATATCTCCAATATTTGCATTTGAAACTGAGATTTCACAAAATGCAGTTCCTCCATTTGCTGCTAGATTCCCACAATCTACATTCGATATGGATTGAGTGATTAAGGCTTGTCCCCAATTCATTTGGCCATTTGTATTAACTGTTAATATTTGATTTGCTTTATTACTAGCAGTTAAAGGCAATGTATATTCAATATTATTTGATTGTTGTCCAGCCTTAATAGAAGTATAATTAGAAGTGCCTGGGAATGAATTGATATTAAAATTTGGTTCAAAAAAACGAATATCCTTTGCTGTGCTATCATTGCTTGTAAGCCATAAACTTATATTTCCTAACATCATAATATTTGGAGTTGATAAAGTCATATCTCTATTTCCACTCATATTGTTTCCTACCATTCCAATGGAGTAACTAGCAGTATTTTGCAATGTCAAACCTCTACCAGATAATATCGAAGAGTTTTCAGACAATACCATATTTCTCATTCCACCAGTAATTGAGCTATTTGCGCCATAAGCGTAATTATCTGCACCTCCTCCAGTAAAACTTGATTTTCCATATGCAGTATTTCCAGATCCGCCTATAGTAGCTGCAAACATGGATTGAGCTACATTTGAACTGCCACCAATACATGTAGAATAAGCTCCAGAAGCTATATTATTATATCCCATAATAAATGAATTATTACCTATCACTGTATTTCCAGACCCTCCAATAATTACAGAGCTAGAACCTATTGTGGTATTATTAAATCCGCCTATTGAAGCTGAAAAACTACCATCAACTGCATTTAATTTTCCTCCAGCAACTATTGCATCCTCTCCTTGAACTCGATTACCATATCCTCCAATAATCGCAGAATAAAGCCCACTAGCAACCTGATCAGCAGCATTTCTTCCCATCTGAAAATCTATGCTGGAATATCCTCTTTTATTTCCACCAGAAGAAGTATTGTCTGGAATTGACATCATAATACTTCCACTTCCTTTAGACATTATTGCAATATCTACAGTAGATTCATTCCCTTTTGGCTGCACAATATGAACTGGCCTAGTTGTATTTGGTAAAGAAATATTACGATCTTCTTTAAAATACTTTAAACTATCTGTAAGATCATTTCCTGATTGCCAAGAATTTCCTTGCCATTTTAATACTTGACCAGCTGTTGCTCCCATTTGAGATATTTTATTTCCAGTAATAACTCCATTTCCTATCGTCGGATTTGGATAATTTCCTGTTAAATCACCACCTGCAGAAC
>JALRHN010000117.1:0-4944 GCA_023259575.1 Candidatus Kapaibacterium sp.
AGAGAAGATGCATCAAAAGTATTCACAAAATTGAGCTCTTTTACTGTTTGGCCAAGCATATTCGATATAGTAATTGTATCATAGTCCACAGATCCAAATGAAACGACAGAGCTTGCTGGATTTGGATACACAATGAATTGTGATTGAGGTATTTTTGGTTCATTAATGCTAAGAGCATTCATTAATACAACTGTTGAAGCAATTGGCTTGAGTTCTGTATTATGACCTTTTGTCATTATGCGAACTTCACTGCCTGGTGACATCGATATTGGCTGAAGTGTATTTCGTAATTCATCCACCATTTGCGTGGCTTTTGTAATAGCAAATTGCATTGTGCCACTATTTGTGGATACAGTAAGTACATTATTAGCTACTTCTTCTATTCTTCCTCGAACCATTAGTCCATCTTCATTGTCACGGACACCATTTTCACATGTGATATCTACAATTCCTTGCAAAAGAATAGACGTGGATTTGTCTACAACCAAACATACCTTTCTGCCTATTGTTAAATCGCTCATGTCTACAAGTTGCCCTGATTCATTAATGATTATACCATTTGAATACCTATAAATATCCCTAATTCCATTTGTAGTTATAACGGAAATCAATGAATCATTTGTGCTGGAAACTGTACCTGAAACATAATCATATATAAGACAATTTGAATAAATAGTTGCATTTACAATATATCCACCGTTCCCTACATCAGTTGTCATTCCATCAAAACGAGCTCCAATTTCCAAGCTAGTTGGAGTAAATATTTCACCACGACAATTTACAATCGTAGATGCTTGATTGAATTCTGTGCTACGTAAATCCCCACGATCAGTTTTTACCACAATAGTATTGCCTGTTACAGCTTCAATCACACCGCTTATATAAGTAGAATTGCACGGATCATAAATAATGATCATATCTGCAATGCGCCGCGAACCATTCATTCGATACAGTACATTCACATAGGATCCGGCTATAATTGCATTAATATTAATAGGAAGATTCATACAATCACTAGCTACTGTATTTGAGTCGATAGCTAATTCCATCTCTGAATAAGTTCCACCTGTGTTTGGATCTGTTGTAATTAAGTTCAACAAAGTATCATTAATGGACTCAATCTTACCATCAGCTTGGAAAGAATATGGGCAATCATCAATAATAGTAAGTTTTAGTGCTGTATTAACTCCCTTTTTATCAATTGCAAGTCCATCTATTAAGAGTCCAATTTTGAGTTTGTCTTTTGTAATAAGTTCTCTTTTACAGTTTGCAAATTGTGTTTCATCGGTAATAATAAGAGTTGAATTTTGTCCGTAATTAGTGATGATAAGCGTATCAACATTAATTGAATTGATTATTCCACTAATATGGACTGGACAATTTTCTTTTATATATGCATATTGAAGGAAAAGGCCATGTCTAGGTGAAATAATATATGAAACAGAGATGTTCATACCCGCTTTTATGTCACTCTTTGAAATCAGACTACCATCACAACCATAGAATGGAAATTGAAAAGAGCTATCACCAGGAATCCAGTTAATTATATACTTTGGGTTGATTGAAATTCTTAGAGAATCTGTTGAATTATCAGGTTGTATTATAATAGCTGAATCTTCTAATGCTATAAGTTTACCTTCCATTTGTGAAGTTTGAATGCAATCATTAATTGCTTGTATCATTGATGCATATGGTGATTGAATATTTCCAGCTGAACGTATATATACTGTATCACCCAATGCAAAATCACTTATGTTTAAGGTTTGACCATCACAAGAATACATAATAGATAAAGAATCAATTGCAAAAGTTATTGCGGTTCCTTCAGGACCAAATACTGATTCAGTAGCACTTCTAGTTTCTATCGTTGAATTTGTTTTAGCAAGAATTATTGACATCACATCAATATGTGAAACACAGCCATCAAATTTAATGAGCTGGGCTACAGGTGGAAAAGCATCTTGATTTGTTAACATAGCCAATGTTATAACACCTCTTTGAACACTATCAAGAGAACATCCACTAATTTCTGTATCAGAATTATATGCTATTACTCGGTCTATTGAAGTGCCATCTTGCAATACTTCTTTAATGGTTAATTTTCCGGTATTCACTTCAATGAGTGTACCATATATAATTGGGCTGGTATTATTACTGTCTAATTGAGAAAAAGAGGAACAATACGAGGTAAGAAAAAAGAATAATGCTATAAGAATTGTTTTCATGGTTTTTATTAGAAATTAGAATCTTAAAATAACTTCTGATAAACTATTAAACCTTTAATAAAAGTTTCATGATTTTGTTAAAAAAATATAAATCACTTTAAAAGTGATATTCATATGTCTTGAGTTTGATTTACAGATTTTCATAAATACAATGTGAACTATTCACTAATAGTGGATGTTAAATGTGTGTATTTAAAATTTATGAATAATAGTAAACATCATGTTAGCACCAGAAGACATAAGCAGAATTATAGAGATGGCATGGGAAGATCGTACTTCATTTGAGGCAATAAAGCAACAATATGGGTATGTAGAATCCGATGTTGTTGCATTAATGAGAAGAGAAATGAAACCATCAAGTTTCAAAATGTGGAGAAAAAGGGTTCATACTAGAATCAGCATAAAGCATCCCAAGAAACGCAATCAGGAATTTGAAATAGATTCTTATTAGTTTCTACTTCTGATGTAGAGCTATTCTATTTCCTTCACAATCTTTGAATTCAGCAACATAACCAAGTTCGCCATTAGATGTTTTGGGATAAAGGACTTCACCTCCGGCTTCAATTGCTTTTTGAAGAATTGAATCTATGTCATTCGTACCAAAATAAACAAGAATGCCCTGCACAGTAGGAATATAGATTTCACCTTTTGCCAGGGCTCCCGTTATTCCTCTAGCTCCATCTTCAAAAGGGAAAAAAGCCATTTCATTTTGATCTATTATGTCTTGGGCAAATGAGAATCCAAACACTGAGGTGTAGAAGGTAATCGCTCTCTCCATAACGGTTACAGGAATCTCAAAATATACTACAGGGTTCATAATTATATGTTTTGCTTTAAAAATTCAGCTAAAAGTCTGTGGAATTGATGAGTACCTTGTTCTCGATTCACTGAAAATCTTCCAGTGGAATATACTCTTGATTTGAGTCCTTTGAACACATTTTCAACCACAAATTCATCTTCTCTCTCTACTTTATCTAACATTGCCCCTGCACCAGAATGTAATTTAGTTTCATCATAAACATACGTTATAAAACTTACTTTTGTTTTATCTATAGAAATAGGTTTTACGATATTAATCGATAGTCCCCAAGGATAAAAGTTAAACATCATATTTGGAAATATCCAATAGTAATATGCAGCTATGGATTTGCCATAATCTGGATGGCCTTCAGGCAATGTAAAACATTCTTCACCACTTTTTGCATAGCCAATTTGTACGTTGCAAAAATCATATAATTCAGTAGTGTATTGTCCATAATCAAGAACAGAATTCAAATCTTGATGGACAAAAGGTATATGGAAACCCTCTAAATAATTGTCACAATACAAGGCCCAATGGGCATTCACAAGATAATCTTTTCCCAAATTAGGTTTATGAATGAATTCATCGAGTGGCAAAAATCCAATACGTTCATTCATGATAGAAAGAATTTGGTGAAAATCGAATGTGGGAGATATGCTAGTAAATAAAAATGGACCCCATTCTATAAGATTGAATGCGTGCAAATCATCGCATGGTCTAGGGAAATTTTCTGTCAATGAAAATTCTGGCATAGAAACAAATGTTCCATCTAGATTGAATCTTCTGCCATGATACATGCATGTCAGAAATTTGCATGAACCAGGATTATGCATAATGATATTACCACGATGAGTACATACATTTGACAAGCATCGCAGCGTATCATCTCCCGATCTTACCAATACCATCGGCTCATTCATATATCCATCCAACAGATTGAATGGATATGCTGAGTTCGATAATGCAATGCAATTCTTATCGCCAATCCATTGCCATGATGATGCGAATATTCGATCTTTCATGTGTTCAAATACTTCCGCATCATGATAGAATGATCCTGGCAGGGTCTCAGCTTTCCTGATATCGGGGTCTATGTGATAGGTCTTCATTTTTCTCTCATGAATATGTATCCGCCTTTTGTCGCGCCCCATACTTGGACGCCATTCTTATCGAAGCCTTGATCCCAAGACTCGAGCATATTTTCCTTCAATATGATCTTGGTTGTGGCATAGGATGCTCCGCGTAGATCAGATGGACATTTATCGGAATCTGTTCCACCAATATAGAAGTCAATCATCTTATTCATCTTTACTGTACATCCTTCTTTATGTTCAATCATCTCTGGAGTGAGAGTTTTTCTTTTTTCTGAATCATTCTGCAAGCCAATGAAACGCTCCTGATTCTTAAGTGTATATATGTCACTTGTGAAAATGGATTCATTTGGATGATTTAATTTATATACCCTTTGTCTATAGGGCTTCTCTCGCTTTGAATCAATTGCTTGTTCCACATAAAGCCATATTGCTGATTTGTCATCCTCCCAAATTCTACTCATCGATAAATGAATATTTAGATATGTGGTATCTTGAAGGGATTGGTCTTTACTAGAAAATTCTCCAATCAGCAAGTTTGCAAATTCTTGCAATGAAGTGTCATTACTTGTATTGAATTGAGGATATACTCTAGAGCAACCAATGAATAAGATAGATATAATTAGGATGATGTATTGTGACTTCATAATTATCAATGTTTAATCAAAGAATAATTTCGAACTTCACCAATTGACAAAACTCGAATATTATATGTTCCTGCAGGCAATTGTGCTATCGAGAATGTTTCTTTATTAGTCTCCATAACACTATTTCCTTGAATATCGTATATGTTAATGGACTGAATTTCCCTGTCATCGCAAGAAAT
>JALRHN010000117.1:5044-6507 GCA_023259575.1 Candidatus Kapaibacterium sp.
TTATTAGTCTCCATAACACTATTTCCTTGAATATCGTATATCTTAATGGACTGAATTTCCCTGTCATCGCAAGAAATAGTTACTACATCATTTGTTGGATTTGGATACAGAATGTATGAATCTCTATTGTATTCTTCGATTCCAACAATAGAATTCCATACTGTTGTGAGCATTTGCACTGATATCTGGAATGCCTGAGCAGGCAATTGATTTGTGAGTATACATACGATGATGCCGGTTGAGGGATCATACATCATCGAAGAATTATATCCGCCCCAGATTTGTCCGCCATGTGTCCAGACGGGTTTGCCACTTACGATATATTCCGCGATACCCATCCCATAGCGTTCTTTCTCAACGAATGTTGTCATTTCTTTGATGGATTGAGCATTGATCACTTTGCCATTCATGAGTGCATCATACCATTGGAGCATTTCGCTTGATGTGGAATACATCGCGCCGGCAGCACCGGCTGCACTATTGAGCGATATTCGTGGAGTTGCAATATTGTTTCGTCCTGCTTGCCATGGATGTGCGATGGTATAGAGAACACTATCATACACATCTATAAATGTACTATCTAGTTTCAGAGGTATTAAAATACTATCTCTTATTAATTTACCATAGGGTTGTCCTGTCACTTTTTCTGCAATCAAACCAGCTAGCAAATAATTTGTATTGCAATATTCCCAACCTTTTCCAGGTGCAAATGCAGGTGGGCCTGCCCAAGTAAGGAGTTCACTTGCTGTGTATATTCTTCGAGGATTATTCATTATAGAATCTGGATAACCCGGAATGCTCGTAACATCATCCAACCCTGTTGTATGATTTAACAATTGTCTGATTGTGATATTTGAATCGATATTCTTATACGAAGGAAGGAATTCGTGAAGCGAGTCTTCGATGCTCAGTTTATTATTCTCGGCAAGTTTCAATAGAAGCACTGCAGTAAATAACTTTGTATTACTTGCAATTGCAAACTCCATGTCGTGATTGATCGGCACACCAGGATGAGAAATTCCGCTAACGCCTTTCCAAGTCCCCATAGAAGGAATATATACTCCAGCCGAAATTCCCTTTATATCTTTTGCGATTAATATGCTATCAATTGTATTCTGTAATCTTGAAGCCAAAGCAGAATTAAATATTTGAGCTTGAATATTATGTGAAAAAGCAATAAAGATAGATACAACTATTAACAATCGTAAACACATAAGATTTATATTATAAAGTTTCATAAATTGGTCTTTGTAATCAGTTTGGATAGAATTATATAATTCTAGGTTTAATTATTTCTAAAATAGTAGATTCATATAATTTGTCTAAGATCTTAATATTTTTTCCATTTGTTTACCTTTAGAAAGTTCATCTACAAGCTTATCAAGATATCGTACTTTCTTTGTTAAAGGATTATCGATTTCCTCTATTTGATAACCACAAATTGTTCCTTTTATCTTGTGTGA
>JALRHN010000118.1 GCA_023259575.1 Candidatus Kapaibacterium sp.
AATAATGCAATAGGTTTATCTGCTTGTACTCTAGAACCTGTTAAGTCTCCATAACCACCACTAACAGTGGCAAGCAAGCTAGATTGAACTAAATAGGATTGCCCTTGATTGAGAGTAACACTTATTGGATTTTTAGAATTACTCCTAGAGGTTTGAATACTAGGTAAAATCGAAATCTGAGTATTATTTTCTGTTGCAACAACCGCAAATTCCGATGGTGTATTACCACCATTATTATTATTGGCATCAGAATTATAAGCCAAAACATAATGATCTTTACCTAAAGCATCCGTTGGTAATACAATAAATGCATCGCTTGTTGTGGAAGCCTGATTTAATGCATAGACACTTACTTCTCTATCGGCAATGACATGGAATGAATTATTTGCGGGAATTTCTGCTTGATTATTTCCACTGGTTTGATAGCCGGGAGATGGGTATTGTCCCTGTAATTCCCAATTTTGCCAGTACAAAGGTAATTGATAGATAGTTGAGGGATCTGTTATAGAAAATTGAACTGTATTCCAATTTCCTGTCCTACCTCTATAAGAAATAGTCCCATTTGTAGCTTCAGTAGCAGAAATAAAAATATATAAAGAATCAGTTTGAGGCCTATTTACATGCAAATTTGGTATAAAAGTAAACCAAAAGTCTTTCCCACGAGAGTCTTTTTCTTCTGTTTGAGCTGACACATCATACTTATTACAGAAAAGGACACTTATAAGTATCAAGCAGAAACATAATATAGAGCGAGAAATGTTATTTCTTTTCATATAGATTATAGGGAGAGGATGACTTTTGAAAATTTATAACCATTGATTACATCAGAATGTTCCTAGAACATTCTGATCAGTAAAGACACTCAATAATAATGAAAGTTTCAATCTTTTGAATACCCTTTTCTATTGAGAAATTACAGAAATTTACTGTCAATTAAACTATGATTTTTACAATGTATGTATTCACAGTGGATTTGTATTTTTGCATGTAGAATTTACCATCTATTATATAACTGAGATACTCAGGTTCAATGAAAACTATTGCAATTTTTTTTACCGGCGGAACAATTTCTATGAGTATCGATAAAGGCTTTGGTGGTATTGTACCAAGCCTTTCTGCGAATCAAATTCTTGAGGCAATTCCAGACTTACAGAGTATAGCTACTATAGAAACAATAGAATATGGACATTATCCTGGGCCACATATTACTCCACATATTATGTTTGATCTTGCTAAACGTGTTCAAAACACATTAGATCAAGCGCATATAGATGGAATAATCATTACTCATGGAACAGATACTTTAGAAGAAACTGCTTTTTTTCTCGATTGCTTCCTTACTACATCAAAACCTGTGTTAATTGTAGGAGCTATGAGAAATTCCAGTGAACCAGATTGGGATGGACCAAGAAATCTAAGAGATGCACTTCAAATAGCAATAAGTGATGAATGTAAAGATTATGGTGTTTTACTGTGTTTATCAGATAGCATTAATGCTGCATCTGAAGCAACAAAAACAGATACCAATCAGTTACATACCTTTGCTAGTTTCGATTTTGGCCCCATAGGACGCATATCCAATGGTACTGTACAAATGTATAGAAAACCTGTAAGAAGGGAGATTTTTCCAATCAAGCGAATTCCACAAAATGTACCTTTACTAAAATGTTATGCTGGTATGGACGATACATTAATTCGTTGTGCTTTACAACACGGAGCTGAAGGATTAGTTATAGAAGCTTTTGGTGTGGGAAATGTTCCACCACCTGTATTTTATGCCCTAAAAGATGCAGTTTCATCTAACATTCCTGTTGTTTTAGTGTCTAGATGTCCAGTGGGAAGAATTGAACATATTTATGCATATGAAGGTGCTGGCAAACATTTATATGATTCGGGAATAATTTTTGCTGATTATTTGAATGGACAAAAAGCAAGAATCAAATTAATTGCAGCAATTGGTTCTAATTATACCATCGAAGAAATGAAACAATCATTTGAATGGGCATAATTAATCAAAGAAGTTAGGAATATTTTCATGAGCTATGGCTATTATTTTCATCGTGCAGGTGTGTTAATCAGAAGAAGGCCTTTCCCTTTTTTTCGTATTACTCTGATATGTTGTATCCTTACTCTATGTACTTTAGGTATTGCCATTTCATATTTTGGGCTTATGAAAGAACAAAATAGGCTTGCATCATCATTAGAAATTACAATTCACATAAAACAATATGCTGATAGTTCAAGGATATTTTCTTTTGCTTCTTCATTATCAACATATGCTCAAATAGATCAAGTTCATGTGATTTCACCTACATTAGCCGCATTAGAATTTGAAAAACAGATGCAGAGTTCAACATTCAAATTACTACCTGATAATCCTTTTAATTGGTCTATTTCCTGTACATTAAAGCCAGAATATTGTACATATAACTATGTATCTGAGTTTTTGCAAGATATCAGAAAAAAAGACATAGTTGATCAGACTGTATTTAATAGCAAAGCTGCTGAAGCTTTATTTGCTAGAAATACCTTCCTATTTACTCTTGCATTAGCAGGATCAATCAGTATTTTTCTCTTGTTTTTAGGTATTCTTTCTTATGTGTTTAGAGCAGAGATTTTACAAAGTCCAGCAGAATGGTTTGTATTAAGAACTTTAGGGGCATCCAGAACTTTTATAGCTATTCCACATGTCATTTTTTCTATTGCATCTATATTCTTAGGAATCACAATTGGATGTATGAGTGCTCTAATAATAATAAAGAATGTACTTGTTCAGTATGTTTGGATATGGGAAATACCCATTGATTGGATTGCAATATCTATTGGGATAATGGTACTGTTAAGTATAGCTGTTTCATCTATAACAGCTTTAACAGTTACGAGGAATACATAGAAAAAGCTTAAGTAAAACTTAAGCTTTTGTGCGGAAGACGGGACTTGAACCCGTACACCAATTAAGGCGCCACCCCCTCAAGATGGTGCGTCTGCCAATTTCGCCACTTCCGCAGTTAAAAGGGACAGCAAAGATAGTGCTTCATGTTTTTCTAAGCAAACTTTTTTAAGTCATTATACATTTATTTCCGAATAAGAAATCACATTTGACTACTAAATGATTGAGATATATATATTTCGTATACATAATATTGATACGTATATTTTTTATTATTCCACGAGTCATTTTACCAAATAAATAAGATTTATTGGCATTTTGGTAATGGTTTGGTTTGGAGTTATTTTTGCACTTTGTTTTGAACTATTTCTTTAGCTTTCAAGCTAATATTATCAAAGTATATCCTAATGAAATCTCGTATAAGTAATATATCGGTTCCCAAAAAATCAAGTAAAAAGAATACAGTAGATATGTCATCTTTACCTTTTTCTGCTGAAGAAATTATAAAAGATTTTGTACTTGCTGTAGAGAGCAGACAAGCCAGCTTATTGGGCAGAAAAGAAGTTCTTTCTGGCAAGGCTAAGTTTGGGATTTTTGGTGATGGAAAAGAAATACCTCAATTAGCGTGGGCAAGGGCTTTCCAAAAAGGGGATTTTAGATCTGGATATTACCGTGATCAAACATTTATGTTCAGTAAAGGTGCATCCTCAATCAAAGAGTTCTTTGCACAATTATATGCTCATCCTGATGTTCAAGCAGAACCATCTTCTGCTGGACGCTCCATGAATGGTCATTTTGGAACAAGATCTCTTCATCCTGATGGCTCTTGGAAATCATTAACCGAACAATATAATTCCTCGGCAGATATTTCTCCAACTGGTTCACAAATGCCTAGATTGGTTGGTTTAGCCTATGCTTCAACTCTGTATCGAGAATTAGAAGAATTACAAAACCTTACAGATTTTAGTAGGAATGGAAATGAAATAGCATGGGGTACGATTGGTAATGCAAGCGCAGCCGAAGGCATGTTCTGGGAATCAGTAAATGCAATTGGAGTATTACATGCTCCAGCAATTATTTCTATTTGGGATGATGGATATGGGATTTCTGTACCGAATGATATTCAAATGACAAAGTCAAATGTAGGTACTTTATTATCCGGATTTCAAAGAGAAAATGGCTCTAAAGATGGATTTGATATTCATACAGTTAAAGCTTGGGATTATCCTGCATTGATCGAAACATATCAAAAAGCAGCACATACTGCAAGAACTGAGCATATTCCGCAATTGATTCATGTAATTGAAGTTACCCAGCCACAAGGACATTCTACCTCTGGTAGCCATGAACGATATAAATCTAAAGAGCGTTTGCAATGGGAACAGGATTTTGATGGAATATCCAGAATGAAACAATGGATGATTAATCAATCTATTATCACTCTTGAACAAGCTGAGGAAATTGAAAAGCAAGCTATTATTCGTGTTAAAGAATGGAAAGATCAAGCATGGAAAGAATATCAAGACCCAATAAAACAAGATATTAAACAAGTTTCTATGATTATTGAGTCTATTGCTTCACAATGTAATGATGTCAATCTTTCTCAAGAATTATTAACTCTTAATTCTCAGTTACTTGCTATTCGTGAACCATTCCGAAGAGATATCTTTAGCTGTATTCACAAAGTGTTATATGCATCAAGAAGTCTTCCAGCAGAAATAAGAAGTTCTCTAATCAATTGGAAAAAGTCTTGTGATCTTTTACAAATAGATAGATATTCAAGTTATTTACATAGTGAAAGTTCCCATTCCGCTTTACAAGTACCACTTATTCAACCTAATTTTTCAGAAGAATCTCCATCTGTAAATGGCTCTGAAATCATGAATGCTTGTTTTGATTTCCATTTTAGTAAAGATCCTACAATCATTGCTTTTGGAGAAGATGTTGGACATTTAGGTGATGTAAATCAAGGATTTTCAGGATTACAAGCCAAATATGGAAAATTGAGAGTTTCTGATACTGGAATACGTGAAGCTACAATCTTAGGACAAGGCATCGGATTGGCAATGCGAGGCTTAAGGCCAATTTTAGAAATTCAATATTTAGATTATATACTCTATGCTCTACAGTTAATGAGCGATGATTTGGCTACTGTTCAATGGAGAACAAAAGGTGGACAAAAAGCCCCTGCAATTATTAGAACAAGAGGACATCGTTTAGAGGGGATTTGGCATAGTGGCAGCCCAATGGCTGGTATCATTCACTTAGTTCGTGGACTTTATGTTTGTGTACCAAGAAATATGACACAAGCCGCAGGAATGTATACTACATTATTACAATCTGATGAACCTGGATTAATTGTAGAAGTCCTTAATGGATATAGGCTTAAGGAAACTTTACCATCAAATATGGGTGAATATACTGTTCCTTTAGGTGTGCCAGAAGTTCTAAGAAATGGAAATGATCTTACGCTTGTTACCTATGGCGCATGTTGTCGCATAGCTATGGAAGCTGCTGAACAACTACAACATATTGGTATTTCAGTAGAAATCATTGATGTGCAAACATTATTACCTTTTGATAGATTTGGAATCATTGGTGAATCATTAAAAAAGACAAATCGTATTCTATTTTTTGATGAGGATGTACCAGGCGGTACTACTTCATATATGATGCAGCAAGTTATTGAATTACAAGACGGTTATAAATATCTAGATAGTAAACCAGAAACATTAACTTCCAATGCACATCGGCCTGCCTATGGAACTGATGGAAATTATTGGTCTAAGGCAGAGGCAGAACATGTATTCGAAAAAGTGTATTCGATGATGCATGAAGCATCACCTCAACAATTCCCTATTTATTTTTGACATAAGGGCTTACAATGTAAGCCCTTTTTTATGTAATATATGATAGTTTATTATTCGGATACATATACGATTCCTTTGCCTGAAGGACATAAATTTCCAATGTCCAAATATCGAATGATTAGAGATGAATTGCTTAGAAGTGGAACTCTTCAGCTTTCTGAGTTAGTGCAATCCCCTATTTTTCCTCAAGAATTACTGTATACAACCCATGATAAACAATATGTTGATGCAGTTTGTTCTCTTACTTTAGATCCAAAAATCATAAGAAGAATTGGATTCCCATTAACTCAAGCATTGGTTACACGCTCTTTAGCAACAGTAGGTGGGGCAGTTGCAGCATCACAGACAGCATTAGAGCTAGGAGTCTCAGGCAATTTAGCAGGTGGAACTCATCATGCTTTATATGATGCAGGCGAAGGATTTTGCGTTTTTAATGATATTGCTGTATCTATCATGCAATTATTATCTCATCATCATATTTCAAGAGCAGCAATTATTGATGTTGATGTTCATCAGGGTAATGGTAATTCTGCCATTTTAGGAGATTTACCACAGGTTTTTATATTTAGTATGCATGGTAAAAAAAATTATCCTTTTCATAAAGTACCTTCTACTATTGATATTGATTTAGAAGACAATACTGAAGATGAAGAATATCTTGATA